>CANHVD010000440.1 GCA_947463775.1 Planctomycetaceae bacterium
GCGATGTCAAACAATCAGGCTCTGTCATTGTTCGCTGAAGTGTCTCAGAAGATTGACGAACGATCACTGGAACCTACCAGCTACGATGTTCGAGTTCGACGTGCTCTGCGGAATCTGACGATTGCTTTGGACAACCCTGCGTTTGTGAACGGCCTTGGACTGTCAACAGATTCTTTTCAGATGGACGGTTTCCGGAATACACTGGCTCGTCTGGCCAGTGCTGATCAGGTTCGAAGCTACACGGATGCATCGAATGTGATGAAGACTGTGATGAGTCAGGCGTCGTCAGTAAAGGGGCTGACTCCAAGCGTAGTGGGCTTTGAGTTCGCTAATGCCAGTATCGATACTCTCGACAAGTTCTCCGGTCTGGAACCCGCCGATCCTGCTTCACGAAATGGTGCAGAATTGTCCGGAATGAAGAGTGCCGCTCTGGAAGAAGAGATCGTGGGTGTGGGTGTTGAAGTTCGCGAACATGCTGACGGTCTGGTGGTTGTAAAGCCGCTGCGAGGTGGTCCAGCAGCCGAAGCAGGTCTGCAGACAGGTGACATTATCCTGAGCATCAACAATCAGGAGATTGCCGGAATGAAGATGGCTACAAGTGTTGACCTGATGAAGGGAACGAATGGCAGCCAGATGAAGATCCGGATCTATCGTGAAGACAAAGGAGAGCGTGACTTTGTGCTGACTCGCCGCAAGGTTCGAGTCTGGACGGTGAATGATACGAAGATTCTGAATGGCACAGATGTTGGTTACTTCAGCCTCAGCCGATTCTCACAGAGTTCTACCGCTGAACTGGATCAGGCCCTGAACAGTCTGCACAAAAGTGGCATGAAGTCTTTGATCATCGACCTGCGTGGAAATCCTGGTGGTCTGCTGACAACGTGTGTGGAAATCAGCGACCGATTCCTGGCCTGCGGAACGATCGTAACAACGAAAGGACGACTGAGTGGCGACAACATGGTGGAGCAGGCAACTTATGCCAAGACATGGAGTGTACCGCTGGTGGTTCTGGTGGACGGTGATAGTGCTTCAGCCAGTGAAATCTTCGCCGCTGCGGTTCAGGATAACAAACGAGGAGTTGTTGTCGGAACGAAGTCTTACGGTAAAGGATCTGTTCAGACGCACTTCCCAATGAGTGCTATCGGTGGCGACCTGAGACTGACGACGGCTCTGTTCTACTCCCCGAACGGACGCAAAATGGCTGGCGAAGGTGTCACACCAGACATCGAGATCAATGACCGAGACGGTGTTGTGAATGGTGATGAGGTTCTGATCGAAGCGGTCCGAGTTGCTCGCAGCCAGACTCTGAAAGATATGGCTAAAGCGTCCGGAACCTGCCGACCTCAGAATCCTTCAGCCGCACGAAGTTCCTCTCTGGACAATATTGTGGACCCAAACCACATCGCAACGACAGTTCGCTAAGTCATCATGACAGCCGGCTGTCTCGATAAGTCGACCAAAGCCTGAGCCATGATGGTTCAGTGGTCGAACGGTTTGATTCCTTACTGTTCAGAAGGACCCTGATCATGCAGCAGAACAAAAGTTCAAAAACCTGAAACCGGCTGACTGAGTTTTATCGGTCATCCGGTTTTATGCTTTTGGGCTCTGATATTTCTGCAAAAGAAAAGCGTGGTTTAGCCCCGTCAGTGTTATCCCAAATGCCTTTCTGGTGGTTCGTCAAGTTTCTCTTTTGGGTGGAATGGGCATTCTTGCCCGTCGCTGGTTCGTCGGACAAGAATGTCCAACTTACGCTTTATGTCTCACAAAGCACCAGCCCTCTTGTGGAGTTCTCGCAGGTCTCCAGCATAAGCAGACTCAACGGCGTTGAGATCTCTGAGTAGCTCAGAATTGAGGCTGTTCTCCTGAATATCGCCTAACTGCAGACGAAGTTCTCGCGTCACGCTTTCCAGTTGCGTTCGAAAGCCCTGACGATTTGGCTGTGGCGGACGTTTCCAGAAAAACAAGTTCACAATAGTCGTCTCCAGTCCTTTCATTCGTTCCGCTGTCGCTCAGCACGGCCGAGCCCGCTTTCTGATCCACGGAACCAGAACTCGCGCGAATGACGGTGGACGCGGAACTGTTCTACGGACAGCCCGGAACCCGACGCAACGACCGATTTTGAATGCGATCAATCCTTGCCAATAAGCTTAGAAGGCAACGACCGCTTCTGAGTCCGATGCGAACTTTTCAGAAATGTTGCATAACGACAACAGCAGCCTTCCCGTGAGACTACTGGAACCCATAAAAACCGACCAAACCCAGGCAACCTGAGCCTAAAGCGGAAGCCAGATGTGTGTCATCATCTCGGCCAGCCTCTTCGGTTCAGAAGCAATATTGAATTGGATCCAAAGACTGTAAGCAATGAAAATGAAACCCGTACTCAAAGCTATTGTCTTACTATTCGCCTTGAGTTCGAGTCCGTTCAGCGCTTCTCGAAACCTCTGCGCTGACGAACTAAAGACTGTCGCCCCCGTGCCGGTGCCGCTTGAGAACGCTCATGCTCACAACGACTATCTGCACAAACGCCCGTTGCTTGATGCACTTGACCACGGCTTTACCAGCATCGAAGCGGATGTCTTTCCGGTCGATGGTCAACTGCTGGTTGCTCATACATTTCTGGAGTTGTCAAAAGACAACACTCTTGAAGGTCTTTACCTCAAACCTCTGCAAGACATCGCCAATCGAAACGGCGGCAGTGTTTACGGCAATAGCAAGCCGATCATTTTGCTCGTTGACATCAAAACCAAAGGCGTCGAGGCCTACGCTCTTCTGGAGGCTTTGCTTAAATCCTATGACGACGTTGTCTCGAGCCATATCGATGGACAACTCCGGGAGAAAGCTGTCACGGTCATCGTCAGTGGAGATCGACCTCGAGCTGAGATCGAAAAGTCTAATCCGCGTTATGCGGCCATCGATGGACGGCTTGGTGATCTGGAATCTGCACCGCAAGCGTCTCTTGTCCCGCTGATCAGTGACAAATGGGGCAATCACTTTAAGTATCGAGGCAAAGGTGAGATGCCAACAGCCGAACGTGAAAAGCTGGCAGACATGGTAAAGAAATGCCACGAGCAAGGCCGGCAACTTCGCTTTTGGGCGACGCCTGAAAACTCAACTCTCTGGACTGAACTGCAGAATGCCGGAGTAGATCTGATCGGCACTGATGATCTGGAAGCACTGCAAAAGCACCTTCAGAATTGAAACATGATTCCGAATTCACAGCCCGCATTCATCATGGCTGGGGAAGCTGCTTTACATCGATCCCGGGCATGACGAGTGTCATCTTGGGGCCTTCAAAATCAAGCAGCGCCGAAGATGACCATGCCGATGTCTCGTTGCTCGTGCCGTCAGCTGACGGATTCTGTTCCTCGAAAATTAATTCCGCCAGCAACACGCTGTTATCCGTGAGTTGTGGCTCCGGAAGACTGACGGGCTGACGCAACCGAGGATCAATATACACAACCGGCGTCACGGTCGGTGGCACAATCGCCGGATTCCCGGTCTCACCTGCCTGCAGCTGAACGCGAATCGCGTCAGGGCTCCACGCATCTGGAATTCGTAATCGCAGAATTGCCATCTGTGGTGAGTACACTGATTCAGACGAAGCCAGGTTCAATTCAAGACTGCGAATACCGTTATCATGGATCATCGCGTCGAGCAGGCTGAAGCCGAATCGCTGAGTCACATTTCGGGCTGTTACGCTCCAATTGGTCGCATCGCCCTTTTGGAATTCACAAAGAATGCCGCTTCCTCGATTCGCCAGCAGAACATTCTGGAGTTCAAATCGTCGCGGCGGATGATTCAACGAAAGACCATATCCGCCACCAGCGAACACCGAGTTTCGTACCAGCACAACGCCTTCGGCATCCGCCAGCTTTAGCCACGCAAGGCCCTCGAAGTCATCTGTTTGAGCAGGCGACTGAATGACGCAGCTTTCAATCGTCAACGAAGCGCTTTGAATCTCAATAAGTTGTCGAAGAGTCCTGGAAGCCGGACGTGATGCTGAGTCTGCTTCCGAGTCGATCTGTCGACTGACACTTACGCCACGAAGTTCGACGGAGCGGGCTCGCAACTGCCAGCGAGCATTCTCTGGCACGATGATTTGAGCCACCGGCGATTGTTCGCACAGTATTCGAAGTGCCCCCGGAAACTGGCAAGGGGCGGCCAGATATTGTTTCCCCGACTCCAGCCGAATCACGCCCTCTGCATCTACCCTCGGCAGTATCAAAGGGCCGGAAGAGTTCGTCTCCGCATCAGCTTGACCGGAAGTCCGCTCAGTCGTAACTAAGACGGGAACAGTATTCTCCGGCCGCAAACCAAGTCGCAGAGTCTTCGGAAGAACCCCGGATCGCGCGGTCAGAAAAACGAGAACGCCCAGCACCGCAGTTGCCGTTACCGGCCAGCGCCAGGATGCGGATTTACTCCGCCGACGAACAACAGGACGCGATTTCGATCGGAGTGAATGATCAGGCATCGAGCGAGCGATCGCACGGCAGTGGCGCAGGCCACCACCAGAATGTGACCGCCACGATTTCAGCACTTCGGCCGCGCTGGCAGGCCGCAGCTCAGGCGAACGACGAGTCATCGACATGATAATGCGAGACATCCACTCCGGACAATCCGGCACAGGGCCTCGGACATCAACTATGTCATGGTCCTTCTGCTTCATGACTCGAGTGATCGGATCCGCGGAAAGAACCACTGGGCGGCTTGTGAGCAAATGCCACAACAGACATCCCAGCGAATAAAGTTCACTGCGAGTATCAGCCAAACGTCCGGTTCCGACTTGTTCCGGAGCAACACCGTCGCAATCACGCAGTGTGAGCCGATCGGACAGAGCAAACTGAGGCTGCAGGAATCGACGCACAAATGGATCGACCAGATGAACTCGTCCCGCAGGATCCAGTCGCACATTTCGAGCCACGATGTCTCCGTGCAGCAGTCGCACCGACTCCAGCCACGACAGCATTGTCAGGAGTTCGCGACCAATCTCGGCGACAACCGGCCACGGAAGTCGACCACCACGAATCAGCAGTTCCTCCATGGACCAGCCGCGAATATGCGGGGACACCAGAAACGAAGAAGCGGCGGATTCCAGACCGGCGGCATTTGGGGAGTCGGAAGAATTCTGAGTAACAAGTTCGATCGGCAATGCCAGGCCCGCAGGAGCCGAACTTCGGCAACGATCGATTGAAGTCAGCAGATCGGCGGTGCGAGACTCAGAGCCTTGCCCTGTCCGCGAATCATGAGGCATCAATGATCGAAGAATCATGCTTGATTTATGACGTGAGTCGCTGGCCAGGAAGGTGGCTCGTCCCAGCGGTTCTTTGCAAAAATAACGGCCGACGACAACCTTCTGGAGGTCATCGCCCAGGATCTGGTCGGCCTGCCACGGGGTCAGAAGTTTGCGTTCCACCAGGGCATCGAGCCATACCGAATCAAAGTCGGGCAGGTCATGACTGAGACGCCGAACCAAAGGCTCACACGAATCCAGTTCGGCTCGATGAC
>CANHVD010000441.1 GCA_947463775.1 Planctomycetaceae bacterium
ATGATCGTGAAGCCGACAATCGATGGCTCATTCGCATCGGGATCTTATTCCACCGTGACTGACCTGAAGGACAATGTCCACTGGTTTACTGCCATGGATGACGGGGCGTTCATCTTCAATATTCACGTGATGAGCGTAAAGCCCGGACGGACCGGGCGAGTTTACATCGATCCGGCTGGAGAAAAGCTGGCCGGAGACAAGCTCCGCTGCCGCAAGATTAATCATGCTCAGGCGGAAACGCTTTACGGTTAATGCCGCAGTTGTAATCTGATGCCAGATGGCTGATGCGAAAGGAATCGCCTGCTACACTTCCCAGCATATTGTTCTCTGGCGAATCAGGTCCTCGGCGTCGTTTGAAAGAAATGTGTTGATCCGAATTGCTTTTGTCATCCCAACGCTGGATCAGTCCGGCGCTGAACGACAGCTCACTTTGCTGGCGATGGGGCTGCCACGGGATGAGTTTTCGGTTCATGTGATCGCGTTGAATCGAGGCGGCCCGTTTGCGGAGGAATTGCGAGCCGCTGGGATCTCCGTGGAGGTTCTGGGGAAGCGATTCCGATTTGATCCATTGACATATTTGCGTCTGCGGAATGCACTGCGAGCCTTCAAGCCGGATATTGTGCAGTCATTTCTCTTTGCTGCAAACTCGTACGTCAGGCTCCCGGGAATCGCACCTGCGAACTGTCAGGTCGTTGTGTCCGAACGCTGTGTTGATTCGTGGAAGAGCGGTTGGCAACTGGCGATGGACCGAAGGTTCATCGGTCGCACGAATGCGATGACGGCAAACTCTGCCAGCGTGGCTTCGTTTTACGAAGCAGTGGGCGTCCGCAGAAACTTGATCACCGTGATCCCGAATGCGATCCCCAGTGTGCCCGCGAGATATACTCGAGATCAGGCTCGAGAAATTCTTGGGTTACGTCCCGAAGATCGCGTCGTTGGATTTTCTGGTCGATTGGCTCCACAGAAGCGATTGCCCGATCTGATCTGGGCATTTCAACTGCTGCATCAGGTCGTCGAGAATGCTCGCCTGGTAATCGTTGGTGAGGGCCCTGAACGCGATTCACTCACTAGT
Source organism: Planctomycetaceae bacterium (assembly GCA_947463775.1). Lineage (GTDB taxonomy): Bacteria > Planctomycetota > Planctomycetia > Planctomycetales > Planctomycetaceae > SXXK01. The sequence goes on from CANHVD010000441.1 coordinate 1,073, forward strand.
TTTGCCAGTCAGCTGGGCTGTCGTGATAAGACTGTTTTTGCCGGACATCGAGCAGACTCGTGGCCGCTGCTGACAGCTCTCGATGCTTTTGTCCTGCCCAGTGAATTTGAAGGCATGTCAAATAGTCTGATGGAAGCAATGAGCCTTGGAGTTCCCTGCGTCGCCAGCGATATCGCGCCGAATCTTGAGCTGATTACTAACGAAGAGACCGGACTGATCTTTCCACTTGGAAAAAGCCCTGAGCTGACGAAGGCTCTTGTGCGAGTTATGCAATCTCCGGAATTAGCCGCAAAGCTTGGCAACGCGGGCAGGCAATTGATCGAGACTCAGCATTCCGTCGATCAAATGGTGAACCGCCATAGAGCTCTTTACAACCGGCTATTGAACGCCGGGAAATGAAGAGAGCCCGTCGACGGAGCGACGGGTGTACGGTACACCAATCAGTCCATCAACGGGCTCTTCCCGTAACTATTCTTCGAACCACCCCGCCACCGGGCCCGCCCCGGTGGTTCAACGGCTTCTGCACCACTTCGTCATCATACTGGTGCAAAAGCCAATAAACCCCCGACGCAGGGTCGGGGGCGTTTTGATCCTCACCTGGCTATCGAGTTGCTGGCTCATCAGCCGCGGTTGCAGTTCGAGACGCCTTTTCAACTCGGCCTCGCGATTCACCGGTCAGGAAGTTGTCAACACGAGCTGACTTCTGCAGGCTTTCGAAAGTTTCCCCGACGAGCTTCTGAACTTCGCGTTCTTCGAGTTCTGCGTGCAACTGAGCTTCGACGTCTTCTGTTGAATGCTCAATCGGTTCTGTTCGGCCTTCGTACTTCAAGATCACGTACTGGCTCGGGCCAACCTGAATGATGCCGGAGATTTCGCCGACTTCCTTGAACTGGAACGCGGCTTTCCGCAGAGCTTCATGAGTTCCCTCGGAGTTCTTGCGAATCGGGGGAATCGTACCGCCAAGTGCTCGGCTGTTGGCTTCAACAGAGTAGTCGCGAGTCAGGCTTTCGAAGTCATCAGGATTCGATTTGATCTTTTCCCACATTTCTGTGGCGCGGCGAGGATTGTCCAGCACGATCATACGAGCCTTCACTCGTGGACCGTAGTTGTCTTCGTAAGCCATCTTCAGCATCTCACGAGTAATCGTGACTTCTTTGCCAGCCAGTTTCTTCAACGCCAGCATCGGCCAGATGATGTCGCGACGATACTGTTCGGCATTGAGGCCTCGTTCTGCTTCCAGCATCTTGTACCACTGATCAACAGCCAAACCGAACTTCTTGGAGATTTCAACAATCTCCTGGTCCACTTCAGCTTCTGAAACTGTTACGCCATTTTCAGCACAAGCCTGACGAATGATCGTGCGGCTGATCATGTTCTCAAGAACTTCTTTGCCATGCTTGGCCACGCACTCTTTTGCCAGGGCTTCGTAGGTGATCGCTTCGCCGTTGACTCGGGCAAACGCTGTCTTCGTTGCTTCAGACTCAGCAGGGACGGCCGCTGTTGCCGCTTTTTGCTCAGCTGCCTGACTGCTGCGAGCGCGCCAGACCTGCATGCCAATTCCGGCGGCAATCACGATGACGAGAGTACCGCCAACCAGAATACTGCCGCGTCCCGTGCGATTTCGCGTGACGGGCTTGTTGACGATAGACATGGATGCATCCTGCATGACGAAGTCTCCTGAGAAGTGAGTCATCTCGGAACGAAGAGGGTGAGAAGGAGAGAGAGGATTTTGGGATGGGTGTTGCCGATGAAGGCAAGGTTCGCACGGCTTAAACGGCCGGCATGTTTCCGATCAGCACTTTTCACCGTTCTGCGTGTGGAAAAGTGCCCGATTAGACGGGGTTATACGGGGATTTTGAAAAACGGGTCAAGTTCGGTTTTTCCCTGCACAGTGTGCGTCCAACAGAATTGAGAAACCGGCAGATTCTGCTACAATTCCCGCTTGGCAAACGTGCGACATAAATCATTGTCGCAAAAGAACTTGCGATTGCTCAGTCATTTTAGGAGATCTTCCGCTTGTCCACCGACAATCCTCAAAGCGACAGCAGTCTGCCTTTTGATCCTCGAGTGCTCCGAACGGACATTCAAAGTGAGATGCAGACCAGCTATCTGACTTATGCGATGAGCGTCATCATCAGTCGCGCTTTGCCGGATGTTCGAGATGGTCTGAAGCCATCACAGCGTCGAATTCTGGTCGCCATGAACGACCTGAATCTCGGCCCAACCGGTGGTCGTAAGAAGTGCGCGAAGATCGCCGGTGACACCAGCGGTAACTATCACCCTCACGGTGAAGGCGCGATTTATCCGACTCTGGTCCGCATGGCTCAGGACTGGGTCATGCGTGAAGTGCTGATCGACAAGCAGGGGAACTTCGGTTCGCTCGCCGGTCTTCCTCCAGCGGCTATGCGATACACCGAAGCTCGTCTCTCGACAGCCGCCGCAGAAATGATGCGCGACATTGATCGTGAGACTGTCGACTATACGCCGACTTATGACAACGATCGTCTCGAACCTGTTGTCTTGCCAGCTCGCTTTCCGAACCTGCTTGTCAATGGTTCGAACGGGATCGCGGTTGGGATGGCCACCAGCATTCCTCCGCACAACATGGCGGAAGTTTGCGAAGCTGTGATTCGAGTCATCGATAATCCTGATTTGATGCTCGATGAACTGCTCGATGCGATGCCAGGTCCGGACTTTCCGACCGGCGGCATCATCTGCGGAACGATGGGCATTCGCCAGGCGTTTATCACAGGTCGCTCAACTCTGACGTTGCGATCCCGCACGCACTTCGAGACAGAGGGTAAAGCCGATGTCATCGTTGTTACTGAGATTCCGTACCAGGAAACTCGCGACCGTATTCGTGAAAAGCTGGAAGTACTGGTCCGCGACGAACGTATAGCCGGCATTTCGCGCATCGTCGACCTGACAGACCGTAACGTTCCGTCGTGGCAGGTGCGTCTGCATATCGTGCTCAAGCGCGATGCCGACAAAGATGTCGTACTGAATCAGCTTTATGAGTTCTCGCCGCTGCAGACAACGGTCAGCGTGATCATGCTGGCTCTGGACGGTAATCGTCCGCAGTTGATGCCGATTCGCACAATGCTGGATGCGTTCATCCGTCATCGCGTTGACGTGATTCGTCGCCGCACGGAATTTATGCTGCGAGAAGCTCGCAAGCGAAAGCATACCGTTGAAGGCCTGTTGCTGGCTCAGATCGACATCGATCGCATTATCAAGACCATTCGCGATTCTGCCAGCCGAGCAGCCGCGAAAGACGCGTTGCAGACGATTCCAATTCCGTCGGCGCTGGTTTCACGAGCCCTTGGCGATGACGGGTTCAGGGCATTCGTACTCGAGAACGGCGAAGCGACTGATTACTTCCTGTCGCTGAATCAATCCGAAGCGATCGTTTCGATGCAGCTCGGTTCGCTGGCGAATCTGGAACGCGAAAAGCTGGTTGCCGAACACCAGCATCTGCTCGATAACATTTCAGAATACCTGCGTCTGCTGTCTGACGAATCCAACTTGCGAGCGGTTGTGCGAGCCGACATGGAAGAGCTGAAAGCTCGCTTCCCGAACAAACGCCGCACGACGATCTCGGAAGAAGAACTGGGCGACTACGACAAGGAAGCGCTGATCGCTGAACAGCCGATGGTCGTGACGATGTCTCAGCGAGGATACATCAAGCGAACTCCGCTGGATGTGTATGAAGCTCAGAATCGCGGCGGCAAAGGCATCAAAGGCGCAACGTCGGACGAAGAAGATCCGATCGCTCATCTGTTCGTGTCCAGCACTCATGATTATCTGCTGTTCTTCACCGACAAAGGCAAGGTTCACTGGATCAAGGTTTACGATCTTCCGCTGCAGGCTCGCACTGGTAAAGGCCGCGCATTGGCGAACCTGATGACGCTTGAGGAAGGCGAAGGCATCGCCAACTGCTTCAACGTACGCTATTTCCCGGATGACAAGTATCTGGTCATTGCGACACGACAGGGCATCATCAAGAAGACCGCATTGTCGGCCTATGGACGTCCTCAGAAGGGCGGCATCATCGCAATTCGTCTCGACGACGGTGATGCTCTTGTCGACGTACGAATTGTTGAAGGTGACAACGATCTGATCCTGTCGACGTCAACCGGTATGGCCATTCGTTTCAACCACGAAGACGCTCGCCCGCTTGGTCGTGCAACTCGCGGTGTGAAGGGTATCAACCTGTCGAAGGGCGATATCGTTGTGGGCATGGTGGTCGCGGATCCAGAACGCACACTGCTGAGTATCTGCGAACACGGCTACGGCAAGCGTACGCCATTCGGACCAGCCGATGTGGCTCCGGATGACGCTTTGCCAACTGATGATTCAGTAGTACCGAGTGATGATGCTGTTGTCGCCGACGAGCCGGCAGAAGCCGAAGCGGGTGATGAATCCAGCC
>CANHVD010000442.1 GCA_947463775.1 Planctomycetaceae bacterium
GGATCGCAGCCATGCAGACGAGGAATGTATTGTTCCGGACTGGCCAGAAACAATTCACGCTCTTCCGGCGACTGGAAGAAGTAATCAACTCCCAGATAATTGCCGACGAACTCTTCCTTGCCCTTAACCCATTTCTGTTCTTTTTGCATCGCGACCGGCGAGTAACCGCCAAGTCCGACGACATGGCCTTCACGTTTCACCAGCAGGCATGGGCGAAGGTTTTCATCGAGAGAATCTGAACTGGCAGTTTCATTTGTGGAGCCCACCAGAGTTTTTACGTTCTGCAGGCGAGCCAGATAATCAGTCAATGAAGTTCCGCCAACGTAGCGTCGCAGCTCTTTGCCATCATCACCCACGAACACTTCAGTTGGCAACGATGCGATGCCGTACTGAGAAATGAGTTCGGGATGGTGATCCGCGTTGATTTTCACAGCAATGACTTCGGTCCCCAGGACGCTCAGCACAGAGTCCTGATTCATCACTGACGATTCCATTGTGCGGCAAGCTCCGCACCAGTCGGCTTCGAAATGCAGCAGCAGCGGCAATTTCTTTTCGAGAGCGATCGCTTTCGCCTCTTCAAATGAATGCATCCACTGTTTTACAGCAGATACTTTGGCAGCCGCCATAGGATCGGGCATGCCAGCCATTGGCATTTCCACAACATCCATGTCCGGCGCAAAGGTCAAGATCGTGATGGACAGAGCCATCAGCGTACTAACGGAGATCATCCGCAGCATCCTTTCAGTCTATCGGAAGGTCGCGGCACTTCCGTCCTGAAAGGCCCCGCGATCGACAGAGACCAATGTGGTCTCAGGAGAAAAACACGGGCCTCATGCCCGCTTCCATTTCAACGGTTTGCGATTGTCCTGCAGAACTACGCCCACCGAAATTGATGCCTCAGGCCAGGCCTGAGGCATCAATCCATCCTTGCAGTCAACCAGACTAAGCTGGCAGAATGCCTTTTGTGGTCAGGTAAGCAATAACTTCCCGAGCCAGTGCTTCAATCCCTTTGTTGTCAGAATCCAGAACGAGTTCCGGGTTCTCAGGGGCTTCATAAGGAGCGCTGATGCCGGTGAAATTCTTGATTTCGCCAGCGCGAGCTTTCTTGTAGAGACCTTTAGGGTCACGAGATTCGCAGGTTTCCAGGCTCGCCTGAACCATGATCTCGATAAATTCACCCTGTGGCAGCAATGCACGCACGAGGTCTCGGTCAGCCTTGTAAGGAGAAATGAAGGCTGTCGAAACGATTGTCGCGGCGTCCGCGAACAACTTGGAAACTTCACCGATCCGGCGAATATTCTCCGTGCGGTCTTCCGGTGTAAAACCAAGATTCTTGTTCAGTCCCATGCGGATGTTGTCGCCATCCAGAACGAAAGTATGCACTCCGCGTTCGTGGAGCAACTGATCCACCGCATTGGCGATCGTGCTTTTTCCGCAACCGCTCAGACCGGTAAACCACAGAACCGCACCGCGATGCCCGTTCAGCTTCTGTCGATCTTCGCGAGTAATGTTGTGTGCATGCCATGTAACGTTAGTCGCCTTCTGTTCAGCCATCCTTCGTGTGACTCCAGCAAAATCTCGTGTGACTTGTTTGAATTGCCCGATCCCAAATCCATTTTCAGGTCGGCAGTGCCAACTCACGTGCATCCTTTGGCGACCCGCCTTCGGACTTTTCTTCAATGCTGCCGGACTCTTCCGGTCAGCACGGTCGCGTGAGGGGGGGATCATAGGGAAGCAGGTCATAGCCGCAAACCGTCTCACGACTCCCCGTCCATTCTGGCCAACTTTTCCCACAAGATAACTGATCGCATGTTCATTTCTTGTGAAGATATATGATGTTCTGCGTTGTATGGGATGGCTGCGCAGTAAGGAATTGGCGTCCGGCCGGGATTTCCCCGGCTCGAATGGAGTCCACAAGCGGGTTGCTGACTTAGTCGCGTCTTGAGAGTTTTCGTTTAACGGCGAGCCCCAGGCGTAGGCGAAATCGGGCGACGAAGCCTGGGGCTTGCCGTTAGGCGACTAAAATTCACCCGGCGGAATCAGACTGAGCTTCATGGCCAAAGCATTGTTGTGCTTGAGGGGCACGTTGAGATACGTGGCCCAGGCTTCCTGATAATGTCTGGCTTGTTCAGCGTTCAACAGGGCGATAGCAGGTTTCGGGACAATGGCGGGCGAACAGGGCCGCTCGGGCTCGATTGGAATTTCAGAGTTCGAAATCTCAACTTGGCGTGCGGAGCTGTCCAATGAAAACAGGCCCGAAGTTTTTGCTTCGGGCCTGAGTAAATCATTGAGCAGCAAACAGGAGAACGTTAATCGTCCTTCGCTGATTCCAGCACTGTCAAAAACGCCTTCTGAGGGATTTCGACTTCGCCGAATTGCTTCATACGCTTCTTACCCTCTTTCTGCTTCTGCAGCAGTTTGCGTTTTCGGGTAATGTCACCGCCGTAGCACTTCGCGGTCACGTTCTTGCTGAGAGCAGAAATGGTCTCGCGAGCAATCACGCGAGAACCAATGGCCGCCTGAATGGCAATTTCGAACTGGTGCTTGCTGATTTCTTCCTTCAGTCGCTTCACGAGGGCTCGACCACGACGTTCCGCGTTTGAACGATGCACGATGGTTGACAACGCATCAACGCGGCTGCCTTTGACGAGAATATCCATCTTCACAAGATCAGCGGCCGCGAAGCCAATGATCTCATAGTCCATCGTGCCGTAACCCGAGGTCACGCTCTTCAGCTTGTCGTACATGTCGTACACAATTTCGCTGAGTGGCAGTTCATAAATGATCTGGGCACGTGTTGGGCCAAGATATTCTGTACTGCGGTAGATGCCGCGTCGATCCTGACACAGCTGCATGATTGTTCCCACGTGCTGCGAAGGAACGATGTAGCTGACTTTGGCAATCGGTTCGCGGAACTCTTCAATGATCCCGGCGTCCGGCACGTCCTGAGGATTATCGATCGTCATGATGCCGCCATCGCGTTTGACGATCTGATAAGTCACGTTCGGAGCCGTCTGGATCAGGTCCATGTCCTGCTCTTTTTCCAGACGCTGCTGCACAATTTCCATGTGCAACATACCCAGAAATCCGCAGCGGAAACCGAATCCCAGGGCATCGCTGGTTTCAGGCACGAACGAGAAGCTGGAGTCATTCATCGACAGCTTCTGCAGCTCTTCTCGCAGAGCTTCGAAGTCAGTCGCGTCGATCGGGAACATCCCGCAAAACACCATCTGCTTTGGCTTCTGATAACCAGGCAGCGGTTCGGCCGCCGGGTTATGAAACAGTGTGACGGTATCGCCGACAGTGACTTTGCTCAGCTCTTTCAAGCCCGTCAGAATGTAACCTACCTGACCAGGTCCCAGTTCATCGCAGGCCACCATGTTCGGGCGGAACTGGCCGATCTCGAGGACTTCATTGACGACCTGTTCTCGCATAAAGCGGACTTTGTCGCCCTTCTTCACACTGCCGTCAAAAATTCGAACGTACGTGATCACACCGCGGTAATTATCGTACTTGCTGTCGAAGACGAGGGCTTTCAAAGGTGCATCCGGAGTTCCCTTTGGCGGTGGGATCTTCTTGACGATGGCTTCGAAAACACTCTCAATATTCAAGCCGACTTTGGCACTGACTCGGAGAGCATCCGTGGCATCAAGGCCGAGAACAGTTTCCACTTCCTCCAGAACTTCGTCGACGCGAATAACCGGGAGGTCGATCTTGTTCACGACTGGAATGATCTCCAGGTTCACAGCAATCGCGGCAAATGCGTTCGCCACGGTCTGCGCCTGAACTCCCTGAAAGGCATCGATCAGCAACAAGGCCCCTTCGCAGGCGGCCAGACTGCGGTTCACTTCGTAGTGAAAGTCGACGTGACCAGGAGTATCGATGAGGTTCAGTTCGTAAACCTGACCGTCCTGATTCCAGTTAATCGTCACGGACCGCGCTTTCACGGTGATGCCGCGTTCTCGTTCGATATCGAGGTCATCCAGGATCTGCGCCCGGAATTCACGCTGAGTAATCGTACCGCTCTTCAGCAGCAACTGATCCGCCAGAGTACTCTTGCCGTGGTCGATGTGAGCAATAATGCTGAAGTTGCGAATGAACTTGGGATCCATAAGTGCACAAACAGGAATTCAGAAGGGAGGGGCAAATCAGAAACAGAATGCTTTGTCTAACTGAACACTTTGTTGACCCGATCAACGGGTTGGAAACCATTTGTCGGTGCTCGGGGTCTGGGCCCTGACGCATTTGGTCGCCGACACCAATTTCCGGCCCAATGTGGCGGGAAATGGCCTGTTCCGGCAAACTGTGTATGGTAGCGCAGGGCGGTGGCATTGGTCGAGCCCTGAGCGGGTGGATTCGCAGCGCTGGCAAGAGTTCTGTGCCTGAAATCGCTAATCTCCATCGGTTTCGCAGCGTTGTTGGCCGGTCCCGACTAGGATTTAGACAATCTTTCCGGTTGGAACCGGTTGGATTTCTGGCCGCAGTTCGCGATGGTGGCGGATATTGGGTAGGTTGTCTTTTGCCAGCCGAACGTGATTTTTCAGCGAATTCGCGGAACCAATGACGGGACGAAATGGCCCCGCAGCCGTTATTCTCCGTTCGCGAGTCGTCGAATGTGTGAACTTGGTTGATGGATATCTTTTGAATCAGGAGGTCATTGATGTCGGGTTCGGTTCCGTTGCGTTCGCTTGTCCGTCAGAAGCTTGTGAAGACGCGTATCATTGCCACCTTAGGTCCGGCCAGTGAATCAATCGAGATGCTGCGACAACTGGTGATCGCGGGGGTCGATATCTTTCGACTGAACTTTGCTCACGGAAGTCATGCGTGGTTGTCAGAACTGGTTCACAAGATCCGCCAGGTCTCGGCGGAGCTGGAATGCCCTATTGGAATTCTGGGTGATCTCTCGGGCCCGAAGATTCGTCTGGGCGAAATCACGGGCGGCGAAGTTCTCTGCAACGAAGGTGCGGAGTTTCGTTTCATCCGCGGAATGGTGTCGACGTCTCCGACAGATCTGACCTGTACGTATGAGCCACTCATCGACGACGTTAAGCCGGGCGATCGAATTCTGCTGGCTGACGGCACCGTGGGAATGATAGTACTTGAGAAGGACCCAAAGCAGGAATGGGTTCGCTGCACCGTGTTTCAGTCAGGGAAGATTCGTAGTCGACAGGGTGTGAATCTGCCGGGTGTTGCTCTGAGCACGCCCAGCGTGACGGAAAAAGACCGCAAAGACCTTGAGTGGGCTCTTAACAATCATCTCGACTTTATCGGGCTGAGCTTTGTGCGGCAGGCGGAAGATATTCGCAGCCTGCATAAGTTGATCGAGTCGCATCATCCGAAGGTGACCCCGCTGATTGTCGCCAAGATCGAAAAGACGGAAGCGATTGATGATCTGGAGAATATTCTCGACGCCACCGATGCCGTCATGGTGGCTCGCGGAGATCTGGGTGTCGAAGCGGA
>CANHVD010000443.1 GCA_947463775.1 Planctomycetaceae bacterium
CGTAATCGCGGCCCCAGGCGAGCGCTATATGGTCCGTCGAACACAGTGCGTCGTTTGTCGGATCCACATCCGCCCAATGGCCACTACCACAATAAACCGACAGCCACGCATGTGACGCATCGGCTCCGACAAGTCGAGGCTGACCTTCGGGTGGAATTGTTCGCAGGTAACCGCTCACATACCGCGCGGGAATTCCCAGAGATCTCAGCATCGCGATTTGCAGATGCGCGAAATCCTGGCAGACCCCGCGTTTCAGGCGGAACACTTCCGCGACAGGAGTATTCACCGTAGTCGCCCGACTGTCGTAGACAAAATCGTGATGAATCCTGGCCGTCAGCTCGCGAACGGCCTCCATCATCGGCCGTGAAACGGTAAACGACTGCAGGGCATACGCCCGCATTTCCGCATTCCAATTGATCCTCGGCGACGCAAATGCAAACTCAATTGCATCGCGATCATCGTTCTGAACATGCTGTTTGATTGTCGCCGCAATGGACTCCCATGCCGCGGAACAGCTTGCAGGAGCAGTGTTAGGCGGACGAACCGTGACCAATGTTGTCGCAGTCACATCCAGTCGCTGATAACCTTCATTGAAGGAAAACGCATGCACAGGATTGCGAAACGAATCGACTCGTCGAGTCTTCACGGACGGCTCTGGTGAGATCGTCAGCGAAAAGCTTTCCACAAACTGATGATCCACCGGCCGAAATTCCAGCCAGGCCTGATTGTGACCAATCGATACGGCTTCGTGGCCCGCATAACTTGTTTTATGGGTGACTCGATATTTCATTGCGAACCTCCCGCAATGTCGGTGATCTGTCGAGGTGTCCCGGAGTGCACCAGATACTTTCGTGTTAACGTGTCAGAGAGAACCGACATTGTTTCTTCAACTGTCTTGAGCGCACTTTGCACACTGCGCGGCGTCGGAGCTGATAGATCATCAGTCGTCAGCATTCGCACGGCATGAGCGGCGTCCATCACCAATCGCATTTCTTCCGATCGTAACGGACGAGCTTCATAGCCCGGAAGACGATCCACATGCTGCACCAGCCGTTCGATCTGATAGGCCAGTGATCGAGGATTCGTTTCATCTGTAATCGCGAGATCCAGCACGGCGTTTCGCTGCAGATTATCCCGGTAGCGAAACCGATAGGTCATTCGCACATCCAACACTTCCACCAGCGTCTTCAACGTCCCAGGCGATGCTCCGCCACGTTTAATCTCCGCAGACAGCAACAACCGAGCCGTCGCACCGGCTCGTTCAATGCATCGGCCCAATTCCAAAAATCGCCACGAGGGGCCTCGGTTCATTCCGTCTGCAATCAATCCGCTGACAGAAGCAAGGTCGCCAATTAGTGAATTAGAGACGTTAACCACATCGGCCAGATCGCGCCAGTCTTTCGTCTGCGCGGTGCGAAATGTTTCAGCAGCAACGTTGATTCGATGCCAAGTGTCCGGACTAATCCAGTCACGGACCAGAGAGGCCAGTCGAGTCAGATCGCGAACTGTTCGAGCAAGACCACCGTATTCCGTCGGATCGAACATCGCGATTGGCAACGCTTCCGCCAACGTCGGAAGCTGCGACTCCATACCATCCACAACAAATCCCGGTTCCAGCTGCCCCTGCTCGCTCAGGGCTCGGGCCAGAAAACGAATCTCGGTCAGGTCCACATTCCCTTCACCGACCAGCCGTTCCGAAAGCGCTCGAATCAAACGGCCCAGAAAGTCACAGCGATCGATCGAACGCCCCAGCCAGAACAGGTTGTCTGCGACACGACTTGGGAATAGAGCACTCGTCCGACGAAGTTCAGCCGGCTGATCTGTCGGAGCCAGCAGCGACACCGGGTCGACCTTGCGTTCAGCAATGACCCACAAGTCTTTGCTGCCATCGCCAGCAGAGACCGACAACTGCATCGGCCCCGAATCCGGAGCGATACGAATCAGTCCGCCCGGCATCAGATGCCACTTCGCTTCATCTTCGACCAGAAACGCACGAACCGCGGCGTGCCCGCAACGAATTCCATTCTGAGTCCACACTGGAACCCCAGAACGTGAAATCTTCTCCTGCGCGACCCAGGCATGCGGAGCCGCCTCAACACGAGCCCGCACTTCCTTTTGTTTTTCAGCCGTCAGATCGCTGATGATAAATTCTTCGTTACCGCTCTTCTGAAAAGCTGGCTTCAGGACCAGATCATTGAATCGCGAGGTCACAAGACTGAGGCTGGACGCATCACCGCACCACCAGGTTGAGATCGACGGCATCTTCAGGCTTTCACCCAGCCATCGTTCACAGATCTGCGGCAGAAACGCCATAAACACCGGTGCCCCGACGATGCCGCAGCCCGGAGTATTCGCTACGGTGACATTGCCCGATCGGATGGCATTCAATAATCCCGGAATACCATGCGCGGCGTAGCCGCCAAGTTCCAGCGGATCCAGACCGGACTCCGCACATCGGCCCAGCACAATGTCGACCGGGACAAGTCCCGACAGAGTTTTCAGGTACACGGTATCGTTACGAACCGCCAGGTCTCCACCTTCCACCATTGTGTAACCAAGGTATCTGGCGAGGTACACATCTTCGAAGTAATACGGATGCGTTGGACCGCTCGACAACAAAACAATTCGAGGGCTCTCTATGTTTCGGACAGCTCGACGCCGCAACGCGTTCTGCATGTGGACGAAGAACGAAGCCAGTCGCTCCACCGGAATCTGCTTGAACGCCGATGGCATCGTTCGCGAACTAACGATGCGATTCTCCAGTGCGAAACCTGGACCGGCCGGTGCTTCAGAACGATCCGCCATGACCCACCACTGACCATTGGCTGATCGTGCGAGTTCTGAGGCATAAAGAAACATCGGGCTTACATCAGGACGGCCCAGCCCGCAAAACGGACGCAGATATTCCTGGTTGGCAAACAGCACTTCCGGTGGTAACAGTCCCTCCTCCAGAAGTCGCTGAGGTCCATAGATGTCTGCAATAATCAGATTCAGCAGACGGGCACGCTGACTGAGAGCGGCCTCAATCACCGACCAGTCGGCCGACGAAATGAGCATTGGAAGCAGATCAAGTCGCCAGGGCCGCGCGCCTTCGCCGCCTTCGGTGGCCGAATGATAATTGACGCCGTTCTCGCGCAGCATACGATCGGCCTGTTCGTTTCGCCGAGCAAACTCAGGCTGCGGAACATTCCGATAAGCATTCAGAAACTTTTGCCATTGAGGTCGAGGTGTGCCGTCCGAGGCAAAGACCTCGTTGAAAACGAACGCCGGACATTCAAAAGTAAGATCTGTCCGTGGGTTCGAAGTCAGTCCAGTTGCCATTCCCGCGTCTTCCGATAGGCGTCATCGAGGTGCGTGGGGCTTCGATACGCCATCATCAAATGAGTTGTTCCGTCACCATTTCACAACGCATTTCAAAGGTTCACGCGTCGAAGGTCCAGCGTACACGGAAAATCGGGCGAGATGTCCGGGATTTGAGGGATCAGAACTCCCCCGGTATGCCCCATCCTGAAGAATCGACCGGCTCTGCGACTTTCCGCTGCTAGAGCATTGACGGGAATTCCCTCCGGATTCAGCCCGCCCGGATGCTCAACGTGGTATTGGCAACCCCCGAGAGATCGTTTGTTCAAAACGTCAACCAAATCAATGACCAACGGCGTATGAACAGCGATCATTGGATGCAGACAGCTTGGCGGCTGCCACGCTCGATATCGAACACCGCCGACGTATTCTCCCTGAGTTCCCGTCGACTGCAGTGGCACTTTCACTCCGTTCACAGTGATGCAATGCCCCTGTGAGAACATGCCCGTGACGCGAACCTGCAGGCGTTCAAGAGACGAATCGACGAAGCGAGTCATCCCGCCGCCGCCAGGTTCTTCGCCCAGCACATACCATGGTTCAAGAGCCTGACGAATCTCGACATGCACACCGTTACTGTCAAACGTGCCCATCAGCGGACAGCGGAACTCCAGATGCGTTCCAAACCAGTCGGCCTCAAAATCGAGCCCTGCTGATTTCAGAACGCCAACAACCGATTCGATATCTTTCCACAGATAGTACGGCAACATGAATCGATCATGAATCGCATTTCGCCAGTGGATCAGTGGTTCGCGATAAGGCTGTTGCCAAAAGCACGCGACCATGGCACGAACCAGAAGCTGCTGAGTCAGACTCATGCGAGCATGCGGCGGCATTTCAAACCCGCGTAATTCGACAAGTCCCAGTCGTCCGGCGGCATGGTCGGGGGAATAAAGTTTGTCGATACAGATTTCTGCGCGATGAGTATTCCCGGTGAGATCCACCAGAAGATTGCGGAACACTCGATCCACAAGCCAGTTCGGAATCCAGCCACAGCCGGCTTCCGGAACCTGTCGGAACGCGATTTCCAGTTCGTACATCGCATCGTCCCGACCTTCGTCGATGCGCGGCGACTGACTGGTAGGTCCGATGAATAATCCCGAAAACAGATACGACAGCGACGGATGATTGTTCCAGAATCCAATCAGGCTCTTCAACAAATCCGGCCGGCGCAAAAACGGACTGTCGCCCGGTGTCGCACCACCCAGCACCAGATGGTTTCCGCCACCCGTGCCCGTGTGGCGACCGTCGAGCTGAAACTTTTCAGTGCCCAGGCGGCACTGGCGAGCTTCTTCGTAAACCGTTTCTGTGATCTCTTTCAAGTGCTCCCAGTTGTGAGCCGGATGAATGTTAACTTCGATCACTCCTGGGTCCGGAGTCACCTTCAACAGTTCAATTCGCGGATCATGCGGTGGAAGATAGCCTTCGATGATGACCGGCGTGTTCAGAGACTCGGCGGTCTCTTCAATCATTGCCACCAGTTCCAGATAATCTTCCAGAGTGCCCGTCGGCGGCATGAAAACTCGCAACTGCCCGTCACGAGGCTCCACGCACAAAGCCGTGCGGACAACGGGACCTGCACCGAGTGGCAAATTGGCGTACTCGTCGCTGGATTCGGATGGATCGCCAAGCACTCCCAAGCGCTGCATCACCAGACGCTGCGGCGGTTTTTCCGTGTCTCGCTTCTGAGCTGCCAAACGCTCGGCTGCAGACTTGCGGATTTCTGCATAGCCCGGCAGAGGCGGCCGATCAGCAAATGGATCGCGCACGTAGACCTGCGGCAGCCCGGAACCAGCGAGCGGCAATGATTCCAGAGGCAAGCGAAGCCCCATCGGAGAATCACCCGGAATCAAAAACAGTCGATGCGAGCGAAACGGCCAGAAGCCGCTGGTCCATTTTGCACTCGCCTGCCACCACGCGCGAGTCAACGGCAACACGAATCCCACAGGCCGGCTGATGCCACGTTCAAGCGCTCTGCTGAGTCGACGACGGTCTTCGCTGTTGTCCGGATCAAATTTTTCCGGGTCAACATCGACAGGCAGTTTCTGTTCAACCTCCAGCATGTGATAGACATCTTCGTACGCCGGACGGATCCAG
>CANHVD010000444.1 GCA_947463775.1 Planctomycetaceae bacterium
CCGCAGATGACGACACTGCAGCGAAGTGTAGCGATCCTGTGGCCTGTGCACATTGCATTCATTCTCGGGAAAGTTCTGCTCAACAGATCAATCGGTATGACTGACAGATTTCACTCAATCTGCCCTGTTTACCTCCACGAACACATCATCTGTTTCATGAATTCAACAACCTGCGGATTTACAGAACCTACGTTTGAGAGCACCCGGGAAAGGTTCTTTGCGATCTACTCGGGTCATTGTGCTCTGAGTTGCAAATAGGCCCTAACAAAACCGGGACCGGCTCCATTGCCAGTCACTCTTTACTGTGATCTCGCAAGTTTGCGGGAGCAAGTCCCGGATTTGTTAGCTGTTCTAAGTCTTTACATTCAGTGATTCGAACATGCTGGTGCAGGAACTCCCTCCAAAATCTGCCGACTCAAAACTCGTTCTGAAAAACGCGGAGTCGTCACACGCGCAGATTCTGACAGTCAATCTGGAAGACTATTTTCAGGCGGGGGCTTTCCATCGCTTTATCAGTCCTCGCAACTGGTATCGTTTCGAATCGAGACTTGAGAAGAACACAGAAGAGACACTTGAGTTGCTGGCTCAGCATGATGCCAAAGCCACATTCTTTGTGCTCGGCTGGATTGCAGAAAAGTATCCGGAGCTGATACGCAGCATTGCGAAAGCAGGCCACGAAATTGCAAGCCGCGGTCATCTTCATCAGCCGCTCCTCAAACTCAGCTTGGAAGCGCGACGCGAAGACCTGAGACGATCACGCGAAATTCTGGAAGACACGGTCGGTAAACCTGTTGTCGGGTTTCGGTTGTCAGATGGATGGCTTCACAAGAAGGATCTGGGCTTCCTCGATGAATTGCTGGAAGCCGGTTATCTCTACGACTCCAGCCTGATGCCACGTCGGCGTGATTTTAGTCGGCAACCCTGGCGTCGACACATTCACGAGCATGCTTGTTCGAACGGCACGATCCTCGAGATTCCACCGTCAACGATGCCGTTCGCCGGTGGCTGGTTACCGATCGCCGGTGGGAACTATCTGCGACAGTTGCCCGAATCACTGATGAGTTCGGCCATTGAAAAATGGCAGCAGACCGAAACGTCTCCGTTCGTGATGTATTTTCAGGTCTGGGAACTCGACGAGCTGCAGCCACGGCTGAGTGTTACCGACCGGCTCACGAAGATCCGTCACTATAGAAATCTTGGCAAGTATCGCACGCTTCTCCCACAGTATCTTGCGTCTGCGAAATTCACTTCTATTCAGGACCATGCCAAGCTGAACGGAAGTCCGCTGGCCTCGCTTTCAGAGCATGTTCATAAACTGGCTGATCGTCCTGCCAGAGACAGTCGTCTCCGGGAAGTCTCAACGACGGCTCCGGACGAGACTTCGTCGAGCGGGGGCTCCGGTGTCCGCCGCGTACAACGTCCGGCGGCCACGTTGGTCATCCCGTGCTATAACGAAGAGTCAACTCTGCCGTACCTACATCGCACGATGCAGTCACTACGACACGAATTGTCGCGACAGTGGGATCTTAAGATTCTCTTCGTCGATGACTGCAGCAAAGACAACACTCATGAGGTTCTGCAGTCGTTGTTTGGTGATGACTCAGACATTGGCATCCTTCGGCATGAAACCAATAAAGGGGTCTCAGCTGCGATTCTGACGGGCATCAACGCGGCACAGACTGAGATCATCGCTTCGATCGACGCGGACTGCTCCTACGATCCGCACGAGCTGACGAATATGTTGCCACGACTGACGCGAGATGTCGCGATGGTGACCGCGTCACCGTATCACCGTGATGGCAAAGTCAACAACGTGCCGAGCTGGCGATTGGTTCTGTCGCATACTTTGTCGTGCATGTATCGCATACTGCTGGGGCAAAACCTTTCAACATGGACCAGCTGTTTTCGAGTCTACCGCAAGCAACAAATTGTTGATCTGCCACTCGTTGAGAATGGCTTCCTGGGCACCGCAGAACTGGCGGCTCAGTTAAGTCTGCACGGAAGAAAGATTGTCGAGCATCCCGCGACTCTGGAAGTTCGACTGTTCGGTTTTTCAAAGATGAAGACCGTTCGCACGATTTTGGCTCATCTTCGACTGCTGTCGAAAGTTGTCGCCAGAAAACTCAGTGGATCCCATGGAGCCTTGAAGTAAGTCACTACCGTTCCTTTGCAAACCTCAGATCTCAAATCCTTTAGCCGAAGTCCTTGTTTTCGAAAGAGCCTCAACCATGACGAACCGAATCACACTGCCATCTGATCAGGACGCTACCGGACGAACATTTGGACCAGAAGAACTTGAAGCCGTGCGACAGTGTCTGGCCAGCGGTACTTTGACAAGCACCAAGGGCAATTTCGTAAAGCAGCTTGAAACCAGGTTTGCCGCGAAGATTGGTGCAAAGTTCGCCTACGCGTGCTCAAGCGGAACCGCTGCAGTTCACTGTGCAATCGCAGCTTTGGATACCGAGCCGGGTGATGAAATCATCACAACATCCATCACCGACATGGGTGCGATTACGCCGATCATCTATCAGGGCGCGATTCCTGTTTTCTGCGACGTTGATCCACACACCTACAATGTTACGGCAGAATCGATCGCAAAGGTCATCAGCCCGAAGACTAAAGCGATCATCGTGACTCATCTGTTCGGTAACCCATGCGACATGGCTCCGATTATGGAGCTCGCCAATCGTCATGGTATTCCCGTGATTGAAGATTGCGCTCAGTCATTCCTGACCACCTACCGTGATCAGTATGTCGGCACCTTCGGAGCCGTTGGCAGCTTCAGCCTGCAGCAGGGCAAGCACATCACGACTGGTGAAGGCGGGATCGTGACAACCAACGACCCTGCTCTGGCTCGCCGTATTTATCTGTTCATCAACAAAGCCTGGGGCTATGGCGACGCAAAGCCGGATCACTACTTCATCGCTCCGAATTATCGCATGAGCGAACTGCTGGGCGCAGTGGCTGTAGCTCAGCTCGATAAGCTGGATGCAGTCGTCGAATCTCGCGTTCGCACAGCCGCCGCATTGACGACAGAGCTGGCTGGACTGCCAGGAATTGAAACTCCGGTGATCACAGAGAAGAGCGTTCACACGTTCTGGAAGTACTGCCTGCGAGTTGACGAGACCGTCATTCCTGGCGGCACGGTGGCTCTCGGGGCTGCTCTGAAGGACTTCGGAATTCTGTGTGCTCCACGATACATCCAGAAGCCAGCCTTCGAATGCCAGGTGATCAAGAATCAGGTGACATTCGGAACCAGCCGCTGGCCGTTCACGCTGGCTCGACCAGAAGCGACCGACTACAGCCGATGCCACTATGAAGGCACCTGGAACGCTCTCGAACACGTCCTCGTTCTGCCATGGAACGAAAAGTACACCGACGAGCACATTCAGTACCTGTCAACAAACATCCGCAACGCAGTTCTGGCTCTGACGAGCAAAGAATTGGTGAAGTAAACCAGGGCGAGCAGCTGGGCGTCAGCCCTCCGAGCACTCGCGCATTGATTGACCACAGAGGTCACAGAGAACACAGAGGGGAATCGCAGGGAAGTTTCAATATGTGCTTCCCCTGCGATCCTCCGCGACCTCTGCGTTCCAGACTGCGATTGCTTTCTCATTCCAAACTCACTGCGTTTCCTCTGTGGTCTCTGTGACCTCTGTGGTTCAACCAGCGATTCATTCTTAATTTTCGATTCATCATTTAGCTGTTCTCCCGGAGTCTTTCATGATCGCTCGTACTCAGCCAACTTTTGTTATCGTGGGAGCCGGTGGGATTTCACGATCGTATGCTCAAGCCTTCGTTCAGGGGCTGCCTTACCAAATCGTTGGTGTCGCCGACATTCGCCTGGAGTCCGCGAAAGACGTTGCCGCGATGTGCAATGTTCCCGCCTACGACAACGTTGATCAAATGATTGAGGAACTGCGTCCAACGGCCGCAATCGTGTGTACTCCTCCATCGACTCACCCGGAAGTCTGTTGTCGTCTGATGGAGCAAGGAGTTCATGTTCTGTGCGAGAAGCCTCTGGCGATCAGCACCGACGAGGCGATCCGTATGGCCGAGACCGCTCAGCGTTGCCGAGTCGTCTTTTCGATGGGCTCCAAGTTTCGCTTTGTCGCTGACGTCCAGAAGACTCGTGAAATTATCGACTCCGGAATTCTGGGCGACATCATTCTCTACGAAAACACGTTCGCAGGTTTCTGTGATATGTCCAAACGCTGGAACAGCCAGCCAGCCATCAGCGGCGGCGGCGTTCTGATCGACAATGGCACGCATTCCGTCGATATCCTGCGCTTCCTGCTGGGCAACATTACGGAACTGCAGGTCGTCGAAGGCAAGCGAATTCAGAATCTGCCCGTGGAAGACACGGCCTTGATCTTTGCTCGCACCGAAGGCGGCGCGATGGGGAACATCGACCTGTCGTGGAGTCTGAATAAAGTGCGAGCGGACTTCATCAGCATTTACGGTTCGAAGGGAACTCTGTCCGTCGGCTGGAAAGAATCCAAGTACAAGCTGGCTGATCAGAAAGAGTGGACCGTGTTCGGCAACGGTTATGACAAGGTCGCCGCCTTCGGCAACCAGATCAAGAACTTCGGTGGCGCGATTTGCGGCACGGAAGAATTGATCATCACTCCGATTGATGCCATCGCCTCTGTGCGAGTCATTGAGACAGCCTATGCGGCTCTGCGATCTGAGAAGTGGCACACGGTGACACCGGCCGCTCAGTTCCGTCGCACGACTATCAGTCAACATGTGGTGAGTCATTGATTGAAGAGTGTTCAGTCTTCAGTGTTCAGTAAAGAAGCCAGAACACAGGAAGCTGAAACTCGGAGTCGTATTGTGTTCCTGAACACTGAAAACTGAACACTGAGAACTGTTTATGCCCCGCATCCATCCGACAGCAATCATCGAATCCAACGTGCAGCTCGGCGAAGGCACGTCGGTTTGGGACAACGCGCATATTCGCCATGACGCGGTGCTTGGCGAGCAATGTCTCGTGGGCGGAAAATCGACGATCGCGTACGACGTGAAGATCGGAAATCGAGTCAAGATTAACTCGAACGCGTATATCTGCAACGGCGTCACGATCGAAGACGGTGTCATGATCAGTGCGGGAACGATCTTTACAAATGATCGCTTTCCACGAGCAACAACACCGGATCTGAAAGAACTGCGTTCCTCAGATCCGGACGAACATACTCTGGCTACGGTGGTTCGCGAGGGGGCGACCATCGGAGCCGGATGTATTGTCGGCTGCAATCTGGAAATCGGTCGCTGGGCGATGATCGGAATGGGTTCCATTGTGACGAAGTCCGTTCCGGATTTTTGTCTCGCGATCGGAACACCTGCCCGAGTCATCGGAGTTGTCTGCCGCTGCGGCGAACCCGTGCATCGCTTCAGTGATGCTGATAACTCGACGCCAGTCGAGGCCACCTGTCAGTGTGGTCGAGC
>CANHVD010000445.1 GCA_947463775.1 Planctomycetaceae bacterium
AAGGGTGGCGTCGGAAAAACCACGGTCGCGGCTGCGGTGGCCGTCGCGCTTGCCGAACGAGGACTCGAAGTGCATCTGTCTACCACCGATCCAGCCGCGCACATTGCCGCCGCAGTTGCCGGAGAAACGTATCCTAATCTTACGGTCAGCCGAATCGACCCAGTCGCCGAGACCGCAAAGTACTCGCAGGAAGTCATGACCAACGCCGGCGCCGGGCTGGACGCATCGGGCAAAGCGCTGCTGGAAGAAGATCTGCGTTCGCCATGCACGGAAGAGATTGCCGTCTTCCGTGCGTTCGCTGATGCCGTTGCGGAAGGAACCAACCGCTTCGTGGTGCTCGATACGGCTCCGACCGGTCATACTGTTTTGCTGCTGGACTCGGCACTCGCGTATCATCGCGAGGTCACTCGCCAGACCAGCGGAATGCCGGAGGCTGTGAAAAATCTGCTGCCGCGATTGCGAGACAAACAGTTTACTCGAGTACTGCTCGTGACCCTTCCGGAGGCAACTCCCGTGCATGAGGCCGCTCAGTTGCAACGCGATCTTCGTCGAGCAGAGATCGAACCGTACGCATGGATTATCAACAACAGTCTGTGTCCGCTAAACGTTACGGACCCGCTGCTGGTCGAACGCCAGAAACAAGAAGCTCGCTACATCCACGAAGTCGTCAACAGTCAGGCCAGCCGTACGGCTCTGATCGCCTGGCAACTCGAATCACCCGTCGGTCCCGAGGCATTGAAACGCGCAATACAGGCCAGCGGTTAAGTCGTGGCGACGGAATATTGACACCAAACCGACAACGCGCTACTGTCTGTTGATTCCGCCATGGATTCAGGAACGACATCGACCACCAACGCAGAGGCGACGGCTGTGGCGTGAGAGGTCGCCTCCGACTTGAAAAATGGACAATCGTTGAACAACCCGCTGGGGTCCCGCTTCTTACTCTGAGTTAACCCAATGAACCGCGCAGGCAGCCTGCCTGTTTTACAGAAAGCAGAATCGATGACTGAGCCAGTTCAGACCGTACCAGGTCGACTCTACATGGAGATTGAATCATATGTTTCGAAACGGTCGCAGGAGTTCGAGCAGATTTCCGAGGAGCGAAAAGCGGAACTGCAGCAGCTTGCGGTTTATGTGGGTGAGTGCATCGCAAAGGGACACGATGCGAAGCTGACGTTCGTCTGTACGCACAATTCGCGACGAAGCCATCTGACGCAGATCTGGACGCAGATCGCTGCAGCTCATTATGGCGTGAATCATGTGCAGACGTTCTCAGGAGGCACCGAAGTAACAGCCTGCAATCCTCGCACGGTTGCCGCCCTGAAACGCTGTGGGCTTCGGATCAGCATCAAAGCAGAATCCAGCTCAAATCCGCACTATGCCGTCGCGTTTTCTGACATGGAACCGCCACTGATTTGCTTTTCCAAGGTCTTCAATCACGCTCCGAATCCGTCGTCGAATTACTGTGCTGTAATGACGTGTTCTCATGCTGACCAAAACTGCCCCGTCGCCATCGGCTGTGACCTGCGACTGGCGATCAGGTATGAAGATCCCAAAGTTTCCGACGACACACCACAGGAAGCCGCCACATACGATGAACGCTGCGCGCAGATCGCTCGAGAAATGTTGTACGCGATGTCGCAGGTAAGTCGCTGAAGCAAACGCGGTCTGTCGTGCAATTCTATCGGAGAAGCGACAACGCCAGCAGGTCGCTGACACTTCGGAATGCCTGTCGCCTCTGGCCTTGCGAAACTCGTCTGACTTTCTCGGACAGCAGGCTCATTCAACTTTGCACCCCGACTTCTGAGATGCGAAGAAGCCCAGGAATGAACTCTGTGAATCTCTTCGATTCGAAGACTTCGGGCTAGCTTGACGAAATTTCCTGGCAAAAAACGCTTCAGAATAAATTCACAGCCTCAAAATAGAATTCGACGCCGATCGCTCTCGTCAGAAGTCCACGACTTATGGCTCCACAACAACTGTACGGAACATTCGACGAATCCCAACAACGCTTCACGTACCGCCAATCCATTAGAGGCCATTAAAGTGACCCGCACACCATCGATCTGCCAGCTTATCATGCTACTGACATTTTACGGTTCAACCGTCATGGCGCAGGCACCTGATCCAAAACAGCCAGTTACTCGCGATATTGGATCACGACGAGAGCTGTTTGTGGATCGCTTTCTGATTGATCGGCTTGAAAACGCAACGCTCAAGCTGCATGAACCGCGACTCGCACCGGCGATGTCAGAACCGGCCGACAACCTGGAATACGGCACAGTGATCAAAGACGGAGATCTGTTTCGGCTGTACACGCGAGATGCCCGCGGATCGAAATTCGATGGCGATACAACCGAGGTCACTCGGTACTGTGAAAGTCGCGATGGCATCCACTGGACGAAACCAAAGCTGGGGCTTGTAGAAATTGATGGCTCAAAAGACAACAACGTAATTCTGCATGAGGCTCCGTACTGTCACAACTTTTCGCCATTCCTCGATCAGCGTCCCGACGTGCCATCTGAAGAACGATTCAAGGCACTGGGTGGAACGGTGAAGTCGGGTCTCGTTGCGTTCATCTCGGCGGACGGAATTCACTGGAAGAAACTGCGACCAGAGCCTGTCGTTACTTACACAAAGGAGTATGCGTTCGATTCGCAGAACGTATCGTTCTGGTCAGAAGCCGAAAGCTGCTATGTCTGTTACTTCCGACACTTCCTCGACAAAAAACTGCGATCGGTTTGTCGGACCACATCGGCGGATTTCGTAACATGGTCTGAACCCGTGCAACTCAAGCCCAATTTTCCGGGCGAGCATATCTACACGACTCTGACGCATCCCTACTTTCGAGCCCCACACATCTACATCGCTACGCCAACACGTTTTCATCCCGAGCGAGGCGAGAGTACCGACATCTTGTTCATGACAACTCGCGGTGGTAATCCCTACGATCGCACTTTTCGCGAAGCTTTCATTCGCCCTGGACTGGACCCGGATCGCTGGGGCAATCGTTCCAACTACGCCGCACTCAACATCGTGCCAACAAGTCCGACAGAGATGTCGATTTACACAACACCGTTCCGCCGGTTTACTCTGCGAACGGATGGTTTTGCTTCGGTGCATGTGGGAGCTGACGTTGGCGAATTGATGACTCAACCACTGCGATTTACGGGCAAGCAACTTGTGATCAATTATTCGACCAGCGCTGGCGGTAGTTTACGAGTTGAGGTCCTTGACGGATCCGGCCAGCCGATCCCTGACTTTACGCTGACCGACAGCCGCAACCTCGTTGGAGACACGATTGAGCAACAAGTCCAGTGGAAGAAAGGGAGTGATGTTTCGTCTCTTGCTGGTCAACCAGTGCGATTGCGATTCGTGATGCAGGAAGCAGATCTGTTTGCGATTCAGTTTCGCGAATGAGGTGACGGAGTCTACGATTCACGTTTTGAAACATCATGGCACTCTCTCAAGCTTCGTCTTTTGCAGAGGATGGGCATTCTTGCCCGTCTAAATACAGTCAGACAGGAATGTCCAACGACAGTTAAAGTCCAACCTACATCATTGGCATTCGGAGATCTGCTTCGATGTGATCGGCGGTTGGCCTTTGCGTCTGCAGCCGGATGACGATAGAGTCACGGTTGCCTGACCACTGGGACTTTTGTGAGGACGATCGTGCCCCGATTCAAAACGCCGGAAAGATTACTGTGCGATGGATTGAGTCGTCGAGATCTCATGAAGGTCAGCGGTCTCTCAGTCCTTAGCGGATTAACACTGCCACGACCTGGCCGAGCAGCAGATTCAAACATTCCCAAACCGTCCGGGCCCGCGAAGTCCGTGATTCTGTTCAATCTGCTGGGTGGCCCCAGTCAGCTGGACATGTTTGACATGAAGCCAGCTGCCCCTGTGGAAGTTCGCGGTGAGTTTAAGTCCATCCAGACTTCGCTGCCGGGTTTGCAGATCTGCGAGCATATGCCGAACATCGCACGGATGATGCACAAGACAGCACTCATTCGCACGGTGACTCATGGTTACAATTCCCATAACCCGCTCAACATTATGACGGGCTGGAGCCTCGGCAATCCTGCCGCTCTGTCCCCCGATCCCAACGACCCACCGGACATCGGCGCGGTGTGTCAGTATCTTGGCATGGGACCGGAGGACATGCCTGGCGCGTTTTGTTTGCCGTGTTACCCGGGCTGGGGCGAGAGCGGCATGTATCCGGGACTTCGACGCCCCGGGCCATACGGAGGTCACCTCGGCAGCCAATACGATCCGCTGTTTGCGCTATGCGATCCGACCTTCGACCGAAAACCGGATCGCCCTTATTACGGGACTGCTATCGCGCTGGGTGAACCTCAAATGCCGTCCGCCGACGCGCTGCCCGACATGACCAATCAGCGTCTCAATTACCGCCGGTCAATGCTGACACGGATCGACAAAGATTTCCAGCAGGCTTTCAAATCTCAGTCAGTTCAACAGCTTGAGCGGTTTCAGGATCAAGCCTTCAGTCTGCTCTGCGGCAGCAAAGTTCGAGATGCATTCGACCTCTCCCGCGAGTCTACTGAACTGCGACAGAGCTATGGCCGAACACTCTTCGGAAACTCTATGCTGGTCGCTCGCCGACTGGTTGAAGCGGGCGTACCGTTTATCAGCGTGCATGCAGAGAACTTTCTGCCAAACGGCTCATTCACCTACGACATGCACGAGAACAATTTCGCAATGTTGAAGGAACACAACTTGCCGGTGCTCGACACACTTTTGCCGGCCCTTGTGGACGATCTTGAGCAGCGTGGTTTGCTCGACTCAACGTTGATCTATGTCATGGGCGAAATGGGACGTTCGCCGAAGGTTAACGCCAAAGCCGGACGAGATCATTGGCCGCAGTGTGGCTTTTGCCTTATGATTGGAGGAGGAATCAAACCCGGTATCGAATACGGGACGACCGACGCGATCGCTGCTTATCCCGCATCCAACCCGGTTTCCCCCGCCGACATTGTGGCAACGATTTACAAACAACTGGGGATTGATCCATCCACAATGCTCCCGGATCGTACTGGCCGACCTTTGCCAATTGCTCACGGTGGCCAACCGATCTGGGACATCATTGGGTAACTCGATGATCGTTGAGCCGTCGTAGCGTTGTTGCTTCTGTGTCTGGGTCGGCTTCTCTTTTCGATTCAGATATCCGTACAGCCCTGCCTATTGCTCCAAAAACAGTCGGGAGTTTATCTCTGTAAGGCATTCAACCGCATAGCCCGGAACGAGTATCACGCGGCTATGGGTGCCGTTGGAAACAAGGGATTTGATGATGGATCGTTGAGGCGTAATCCTCAGAAGGGAGATATCTTGAATCATCTTAGTTTCTTCCTACTGCTGTTATCTTTTATCCCACTGGAGCGTCTGCAGAGTGATGAGATCCCCGGGCAGCCGGTACCGGATTTTC
>CANHVD010000446.1 GCA_947463775.1 Planctomycetaceae bacterium
ATCAGATTTACCGAATCTGCTTCGATGGGAATTCTCCCGAGTTTTTGGGATTCGAAATCGCCGCCGGCTCGATCTGGGAATCTCGGGGTACTGGGAAGCGTGGGATGTCGCTGAGCCGGCATTTACTCGCTAAGGCACGAAGCAGGAATCTTTGTGAATAGCCAGACAGAAGGCAGCGATCAGGTCTGAAGCATTCTCCAGATCTGATTCAGCTACCAGCTCCACCGGGCTGTGCATGTAGCGATTCGGAATAGTCACAAGGCCCATCGCACATCCGCCTCGGCTGATTTGAATGGCCGCACCATCATTGCTGGCTGGGTTACCCAACGCATTAATCTGGACGGGAATTGATTTTTCCTGAGCCTGCTGCATGAGCAACTCCACGACTCGAGGGTTGGCATTGGGGCCTCGGACGACGACCGCTCCTTTTCCGATCTCGATGCGACCGAATTCGTTTTGATCAATCCCAGGACAATCTGTTGCATGAGTAACATCAACGGCAATCGCAATGTCCGGATTAACCTTGTAGGCACTCGTTGTCGCTCCGCGCAGGCCGATTTCTTCCTGAGCAGAAGACACGGCGACAACTTTGGCAAACGGATTTCCCTGAGCAATTTTTCTGAGAGCTGTCATGATCACCCAAATTCCTGTTCGATCGTCCATGGCGACTCCGGCAAGTCGACCGTTGCGAAGTTCACGCAGGCAAGGTTCTGGTGTTACGGTGTCGCCGATCCTCACAAGAGACCGCGTTTCTGATTCCGAGATAGAACCAATATCGATCCAGAGTTCTTTCATTTTCGGGACCGTTTTGCGTTCCTCGAGATCCAGCAGGTGGATTGGCTTTCGAGCGATGACTCCCGGGACGGGGCCGGTCGCTGTATGAACCAACATTCGTTGGCCAAGCAGGATCTGCAAATCCCATCCGCCGATCGGATTGACTCGGATGAATCCATAGCTGTCGATGTGCTTAACGATCAGGCCGATCTGATCACAATGAGCATCCAGCAGGATCGTGATTGTACCTTGAGGATTGACTGTCGCTGATACATTGCCGAAGACATCGGTCTCGACTTTGTCAGCGAATCCTTCCGCAAAACTACGAACGACCTTTTGAATGCTTTCTTCCTGTCCGGAGGTACCAGGAGTCAACAGAAGATCTTTAAGAAACTGGTCAGGCATGGCATGCTCGGGTCGAGTTAAGGTTTTGGGGATAAGTTCACGCTGCGAATGCTACGAGACTTGCGGACGGTCTGTCTCTGTCTGCGGGATCTTTAATTCGGATGTGTGGACCGTCAAACGAGTTTCCTGTGCCGGTGTTTTTGTGATCTCTGGTTGTGGCGATTTGAGGCGGGTGAGATTGGACTAATCGTCATGTTCAACGCGGCATTCCCGCATTAAGCCTCTCGGATGACGAATTCCTGGAAAGGTCGGCAAGGAACGTTTTGGGGCGTCGATCAGGAAAGAGAGCAGATCGTTCAATGCATTTTTGCAATTGAATTCCTGCATTTATACACCTTTGGTCCTGCTGATTGGCTACCGGAGTCCGCTGATGTCTCTTCAGGCCGCCGCCGCGTTCACAAGTTCTGCCGCTGACGAAACCAACCTTATCCTCCTTCCGCCGCATGTGCAGCAGAGCCTCGAATCTAATGGGCCTCTGCCTGTATTGCCATGGCTTGCTGTGCGGGCGGTCGAAATCTCTGAAGATCCGGACTGTTCCATCAACGAATTTGTGGCTCTGATCGGGCGCGATGTTTCACTGCTGTCAGGCATCTTGAGCTTCGCTAACAGCGTGTTCTATGGTGGCGGCAAGCCGATTTCGAATGTACGTCAGGCGGTGATACGCCTGGGAATGCGGACCTGTCGAAACCTGATCCTCACATCATGTATTTCCAGCCTCATGGGCCGGATGTCGATGAAGCAGGAATGGATCCGAGAATCTCTGGCGCGACATGGGTACGTGACTGCTGCAGTTTGTCATGCGCTTAATCAGCGTCTGCTGCTTGGCTATGACGGTGAAGAATTTACGGCTGGCCTGGTGCACGACATCGGTCGAACACTTCTGGCTTCATGCTTCAGCGATGAGTTTCAGGAATTTGACGGTCTGACTTTTGAAGAATCGTCTGCAATCGTTGATCACGAGTTCTCCATCATTGGGACGTCCCATGCGGAAGCCGGTGCATATTTTGCGACGAAGAGCGGCTTGCCTTCTGTTCTGATCGAAGTCATTCGGCACCATCATAATCCGGACCGTGCAACCGGCGACCGTCGTCTCGTTGCCCTCGTGGCTGCAGCGGATGACATTGCAAATCATTTGCAGCGATTCGACACTCCGGAAAACTACGACGCTTCGACCAATAAAGGGCTGATTCTTCTGGAGCGGTTGGGTGTGACTAACGCGGTTACTCTGATTTCTGCGGATGCTACGGAGATTCTGAAAGATGCTGATACTGTTGCCGGAAACATGGCCAAGCTCTGAGAAGCTGAGTTGTCTTTGATATTTGCTGGTGAGCAGCTTCAATTCATGAACCCTCTGGCGATGAATTTGTCAGAGGGTTCTGTGTTTTGTCAGACTTCGAATGTACGTTGGAATTGGCCTGTGCACTCAGGCTTTTTTTGCGTCATTACGCAGTCGCAATTTCTCAGTTGTTCAATCTCAGCCGAATCTTCGTTTTGCAGAAATTAGCGACTCTTCTATGCTTCGGTGAAAGATTCGATGATCGGCATTGAGATTTGGAAGACAGGGACAGGACTGATGGATGCATATTTGAACGGAGAATCTCTGGCTGCCCTGCTGACATTGACTTCTCTTGAGATGGTATTGGGCATCGACAATGTGATCTTCATTGCCATCCTTTGTGGTAAGTTGCCCGAAGCACAGCGGGATAAAGCCAGAACCTTAGGTTTGATGTTAGCGGTGGTCTCTCGGATCCTGCTGGTGCTGGCTATTGGTTGGGTCATGACGCTGACCAAAGAGTTGTTCGTGATGCTGGGGCATCGGGTGACTGGGAAAGACCTTATTCTGATCTTTGGTGGTTTGTTCCTGCTGTTCAAGGGTACTCGTGAAATTCATCACAAGATGCAGGATGCACGCAGTTCGGATGACAAGCCGAAAAAAATCAGTTCGCTACAAGCCGTGCTGTTCCAGATTCTGATGATCGACGTTGTGTTCTCGCTGGACTCGGTCATCACTGCGGTTGGTATGACTGAGGGTCTGAAGCATCCAATTCCCATTATGGTAACTGCGATTATTCTTTCCGTGATGGGGATGCTGGCGTTCTCGAAGGCGATCGTTGTGTTTATCGAGCGCAACCCAACGATCAAGATTCTTGCTCTGTCATTTCTGATGTTGATTGGTCTGCTGTTGATGGCAGAAGGCTTTGGACATCATATTCCCAAGGGATACGTCTACTTTGCAATGTGCTTTTCCTTCATCGTGGAGATGCTGCAATTGTGGACTTTGAAGCCGCCAAAACCTCCGGCCCCCGAAACGCAGTACTGAAAAGACCGCCTGGCGATACTGGGTTGCTTCGCTGGGTTGGTTGAGCTTGAGTTGTGGGTTGCAGCTGCTGAGGTTTGACCACGCGGCTTTGGTTTTATGTCTCGGTACTGCCTGTGGCGCGACAGATTCAAATCCAACAGCTTGTTGACGTGTCATAAACCGACCCGTACGTCTGAAATCGCCCGAAGCGTGGTTTCTGCCGAGGTGTGCGAGAATTTGGGCGTGACATTGCAAACTTTGTGTGGGAATTACTTCCACGGTCCGGGGATCACTCTGCGGTTTCTGCGAATCGCATTAACTACCAACTGCCCACCGGTTGAACTGACGTTGAGCGAGCGTACGATGCGTGGGCTGATCGATTTGCCGCCCATCAACACTTTGTTTTAAACGTCATACCCCATGCCAACCGCTGAGCAACTGCAGATTCTCGTCTCGAACGTTATCGAACCGATCACCGAGAAACCTCTCGGCGAACTTCGGATGGTGCGAGACACCTTCGTCAACGGCAATGATGCTCGGGTTCGCATTGAACTGCCGACTCCTGCCTATCCCGATGGCAAAAAACTGGAAGACCTGATCCGACAGCGAATCAAGTTCGCCGCACCGGAACTTGAGCCCCGGATTGAACTCCACTCGACGGTCAGAGGGAAAGATGCGGGTGGGCGCATTGGCCTGAATGTTCACAACATTATTGCGGTGGGCAGTGGCAAGGGCGGTGTGGGTAAGAGCACAGTCGCAGCTGCTTTGGCGTGTGGACTCCATTCCTTTGGCTGCCGAGTTGGCTTGATGGATGCGGATGTTTACGGCCCCAGCATCCCGCATATGATGAATGCGGATGGCCGTCCCGCCGCCACTGAGATGGACGATGAGCATGGCAATAAGTTTATGCGAATGGAGCCGATCGACGCAGCGGGCGTTAAGCTCATGTCAATGGGGTTCTTCATTGAACAGGGGCAATCCGTCGTCTGGCGTGGGCCGATGCTGCACAAGGCACTCACGCAGTTTCTGAAGGATACGGCTTGGGGAGAACTGGATTATCTGATCATTGATCTTCCTCCGGGAACGGGTGACGTCTCTCTGACTCTTGCTCAGCAGGTTGGTCTGGCCGGAGCCGTCGTCGTATGTACGCCGCAGCAGGTCGCTCTTCTGGATGCGATCAAGGCTGTGGACATGTATCAGAAGGTTAATGTTCCGATTCTCGGATTTGTCGAGAACATGACGGGAGAAATCTTCGGCCGTGGTGGAGTGCAGAAGGTTTCACAGGAGCTCAAGATTCCGTTTCTCGGTGAAATTCCTCTGAACGCTGCGATTCGCGAATACAGTGACCGAGGTCAGGTGATGCAGATGATGCTCGACGACAGTCCTTCGCGCGATGCTTTGCGGAAGATGTGCCAGAACGTTGCGATGCAGGTCTTCAAAGAGATTGTGAAATCTCCCACGGGTCCTGTACTGGAAATTCTCTGAATGTTGCCCACGCTTGAAGAGATATTTGAAGAGTTTGCTGACCTTGATCGGGAAGATCAGTCGCAATACCTGCTGGAACTGGGAGATGATTTACCATCGTTTCCCGCCGATGCACGTACGGAACTCAATAAGGTTCATGGCTGTCAAAGCCAGGTTTGGTTGATTGCAGAGATCAATGGGTCGGGGGCAGAGGCGGCCTTTACGATTCGAGCCGACAGCGATTCCAATATTGTACGTGGTCTGATTGCGATTCTGCAGGCGGCCTTCAATTCAAAGACGGCACAGCAAATTCAGGATTATGACATTCTCGGCGTGTTTCAGCGGCTGGACCTGCAGCAGCATATCAGTCCGCAACGCCGCAATGGCTTGCGGGGAATGGTTGAGAGAATTCTGTTGCTGGCTCAGCGGCACCTCTCTGGTGTCGGCGGAGTGAAGGCGACAGCCTCGCCCGTTGTCCAGGTTGAATCTTGTGCCGTGCC
>CANHVD010000447.1 GCA_947463775.1 Planctomycetaceae bacterium
CAGCCGTGGGTGTTTTATGCGCCGACTCTGGCCGGCTATCCGGATGAACATGAAAAGTGGATGCACCAGCAGTTTCTCTCGGCCGGCGTTGCGGTGGCTGGAATTGATGTGGGAGAAGGTTATGGAAGTCCGGCTGCTCGAAAGCTGTTCGACGCATTTTATGATCAGATGACGGCCCAACGCGGATTGGCGAAGAAGCCCTGTTTGTTGGGACGAAGTCGAGGAGGATTGTGGGTGACTTCGTGGGCATGTGATCATCCGGAACGCTTTGCCGGGCTGGCCGGCATCTATCCCGTGTTTGATTTTCGCACGTACCCGGGCCTGGAGAAAGCAGCACCGGCTTATGAGATGACTGCCGCAGAGCTGGAGCAACAGCTCGAAAAACATAACCCCATCGCACGTATGTCCGTTCTGGCCAAAGCCAAACTTCCGGCCCTGATGATTCATGGGGATGAAGATGTCGTTGTTCCGCTGAAGGAAAACTCCGCCACGTTTGCTGAAACCTACAAAGCCCATGGGGCCGAGGATGCAGTCACCGTCATTGTGGCCAAAGGTCAGGGCCACAACTTCTGGGAAGGATTCTTTCGATGCCAGGAGCTCGTGGATTTCACCATCGCTCGCGCCAAGGCCGGTGCGGAAACTCCGTAGGCTGCTGTTTAGTCGCGTATTGAGTATTTTTGTCTAACGGCGGAGCAGCAGGCTGAGGCGAAATCAGGAGACGACGCCTGCGGCCTGACGGTAAACGACAAAATCAACAGGCCGTTAGAAGAATCACTTCTCAACCGCCTTCTTGAAGTCCAGCGTCACGTTGCGATTATCGAAGCTGAATTGAATTCGCTGATCGGCTGAATTGATATGCATCCATAGCAAATTCAGCGTCGTGCCGATGTCGTCATCGTTGTAGAGATCTTTTCCGGTGCGAACATCGATCACACGAGCCCCGTAGTGGGTGCCACGGATCGGGCTCCCGGGATTTGTCGTTCCGCCGCGCGATAGCAGCAGCAGGGCTGGGGAATTCGGAAGTAAAACGGATCTTTCAGAGACCGCCAGTCTAATATGGCGATGATCGAGCGGTTCGTCCCACGCCAGTGTCATGTCGTTTTCACGTATCCCGTACATCCGACCATAGACATGGAGGGCATCGATCACAGGATCATACTCGGCCAGATTGTCATCGATTGAGTCCGGCAGAATGACATAATGACCGCTGGAGTGTTGCAGGAAGAGTTCTCGCGGAAGTTTCACAGCGGTGACATCATGTTCAGCCAGAATTCTTCCAGTATCGGTCTGTATAAGCTTCAATGAACGTCCTTCACTCAGCACGGCAATCACATCGTTGGCAACATTGGAGAATACCGTTTCCTGAGGCAGATCGATCGACCACTTGACGGTATCCGTCAGTAGATCTCGGTTCTCGACAGTTGCCTTGCCTGCGGTCAGACGAAACAGCACGCACGAGTCTCCCTGCAGGACGATTCTCCAAAGGAGTTCAACACCGGCTTCGACTTCAATATCGCGGACCGAAGAGCCAACATTCAAATTGGCTTCACCCCACCACTCGGGAAGCCTTGAAACGGATCGCACTGAGCCATCAACGAGACTGCGAACTTCGATCTGACGTGAACCCTCTGAGAGAACCAGCACGTTATCTCCGCTGCAAAGCAAAACGGCATCACGAGCGATACCGTCCGTTTGCCAACTACGAATCCCGGTGAGCGGATCCAGTACAATCAATCGGCGACCAGCAATGACCGGAATACCAAGGGGTGTTGCCGGGCCGACGGGATAAAAGCCGGCTGGCTGAGGGTAATACTGAGGAACTCGTTCCGATGGCGGCACGTAGTCACGGAAGTTGTCGATATCGGTATCGGCAGCAAGCCGCTCGATGTTTCGACGCCAGAGCTCTCTCGGTTCACCTGCTGCGTTTAGTTGTGCCGGATCAACCGCGATCAGAGTTCCGCTAAGATTCAGCAACAGCAAGTGTCCGTAAGCGACAATATACGATTGCGCACCGTACCCATAGTTGTTTTCGACGGGAATGCCGAACGTTTTAGTCTTCCAGCGGATCTGTCCCTGAGCATCGTAGGCATAAACTTCGCCGGCAGTTCTCACGCGGACGAAAGACCAGTCACGATAAACGCCCTGAGGCCCGAAGAAGGGAATCAGCTTATCCGGTACACCGTCCGGCAGCTTTGTGGGCTCCATCATGGTGCGGTCCGGCGATTCTTCGATTTTGGGAGTATCGCCCCAGATTAGCGGGGGCTTCGCAGCAGCAGCAGCGTCATCGGACTTTTCCCAGGCAGCAATGTGCTGATCGCGCAAGGTCTGGTCGGCCATTTTGAAATGAAGCAGGTTGTTCGCGTCAATCGGCTGGGCCAGATCCTTGAGCCATGACTGGATAGCCGAATGATCATTGGCTGATTTCCATTGCATCAACAAATCGGTGGCTGCGGACGCTGCTGTCGACGCTGAAGACTGACTGATTTCCAGTCGAGCAAACTCCTGAAGCAGCCAGCGATGATCGTCCATGGTCTGCATCTGAGAATTTTCCAACGAGGCCAGCGTCAACTGCGGCAATCCGCAGGACATCAGGCAGCATAGAAACTCAAAACGCATGAGATCGTCAGGCAGAGATTTCAGGGTCTCCACGGACGAATCCCGCAGGCTGTCCTGAATCTGCTGCTGTTCCTCCATCGTTCGGGCTGCGACCGCTCGTCGCACTCCTGCACACAGAATCGTCGCCTTGTTTCGTATCAGAAAGCCCGCACCCACAGCTTCCCGACGGGCGGTTGAGATTTCACGCAGAAGTTGGCGAATGTTTTCCGTGAGTTCTCCTAGAGGCAGATCGTGGCTTGATTCCATGCCGCGGGTAATCAATTCTGAAAGATCGCCGAGGTAGCGATCCGTGCGTCCTTTCAGCTGACTTGGAATGACTGCCGCATCGGCGATGTTCATTCCAATCACTGAGTGCAACAAAGGAGCGAGCGCCAGATCCGCCGAAGATTGTTCAATTAATTCGCGAATACGGGGTACTCGAGATCGGTTGCTCGAAAAGTCTGTTCGCAGTTCTTCCAGTAGTAATTCGATCAACAGCTCACGGGCTGCTTTATCGCCCTGCCCTGCCATGAGTCCCTCATCGAGCAGTGCGAGTGCTTGAGCCTGCTTTCGATCGAGCAGGAACTCCGTGGCTTTATCAGCCATCGACAAGTCTGGAGCGAATGTATTTGCGGCAAGATACGTCACCTCACCGAGATTCTGAGTCAACAGTCCCTGCTCCGTCATCAGCAGATTGCCGGGCATACGGTTCAGGTCCTGCGACTGTCGAACCAGTCTTGCTCCTGTTCCAAGGTCCACAGTCACAATGGCTGGCTGATCAGTCGGGATCTGGATGACTCGGCCATCCGATGCCGATGAGCCGCAAACGACACCGTCGCGAATTTCCGTCGACCAGATTGGACTGCCATCGGTTGTGTTGAACGCGGCCACTCGCTGATTGCCCACCAGAACAATGCGATCATTCGTGATTGTTCCAATCGCATGAAATGGACCGCGAGCCGTTTTCCAGAGTTCTGTCCCCGACTGAAGATCCAGACAATAAAGCTGATCCGAATCGCGCGGCGTCACGAAGACTCGATTATCGACAATGCGGGGCAACGAATCGACCCAGCGGGAGTCCATGTCGACACTGGCGGTGTCGATTGCATCACGGCCTCCGAAGAGCACAAGATTATCTCCGCCCAGTTCCTGAGTTCTGACGTTTCCAGCATAACGAAAGACCCATCGCAGAGATTGATCTTCGGCTGACACCGCCACGATCCGTTGATCACACGTTGGACAGACCAGTAGTCCCTGAGCAAACGACGGAACAAGGCCGGCATGTTTACGAACCGGATGTCTTGGCAGTTTATGTTCCGGAACTGTCAGAATCTGCGATCGCACGATGCTCGGGTTTGGTGAGGGTTCAACAGCAGGATCGCCGGTTGAATCAACAACTTTGGCGGCCATCTGGGGTTCTGCGATTTGAATCAGGAAGATCCCTTCCCCACTCTCAGCAAGCACATAAGTTCGCTGACCAAGAACCAGAGGCGCGCCGAGAAAGTAGAACCCTGCCAGAAGATTGCCACGTCCGGTGGCTTGGCCACCATTCTGAGTCTGGCCGCCGACTTCCCATTTAAAGAGGCCGGTTTCGACGTCATACGCTCGCACAAAATTGGCCGGAATGGTTTCTCCCGAGAGACCACCAATGCCATAGCCAAAGTCGTCAGTCCATGTGGCTGCCGAACACTCATCCACGACAAACAAAGTTGATCCGCTGATCGACATTTGGGAGGCGGTGTTCGTACGAATCATCTGGTACAACAATCTTGCCCGCGGGTCCACGTATTGCAGGCTTGCATAACCGTCCCGAGCGGCCATGTTTCGGTCCCCGTTCTGGCGTGTTCTCTCATCGATTGCGGCTCGCAGTCGACTATCGGGACGCGTCACTTCCCATTGAAGTTCGCCTGACACCAGATCCACAGCGCGAATTCCGAAGGGGCTGCGAAGGATCGCAAGTCGACCTGTGACCAAAGGCTGAGCCGCCGGCACAATCGTACTGTTACGCTGCAAAAGTCGCTGAGCTTCCCGCTCGATGGGTTCTCGGTATTCCGTCAGTAGTGGATTGTACTGCTCTGCATACAACACATCCTGAACTTCAAAGAGATTCGACTTCCAAGAGAAGCCAAACTTTGCAGGACCTCGAGACTGACTTGCCGCACGTCGATAGCTTCCACCGGGTTGCGACCATCCCGTGGATTGTTTGATCAGTGACTCCGCGTGCTGTTGAAGCCACGCTGGAGTCTCTGCGGGGCTTTTCGGCAGAGGAATGCTCTGGCCAGCCACCAGGAGATTCGCATCTGCCTGTTCACGAACGACCAAATTGATCAGATCGGCAGCATCCGCTTCAAGACCCGCCATGGAATAGCACAAAGCCATTTGTAGCCGAACAGGATTGTCTGGCTTTTCATTTTGACGAAGCAGTCGACCGAGCAACAAAGCCGTCTCAAGATATTCGCCGCGATCCAATGCTCGTCGGGCCAGGACAAGTTGTCCTCGTCGTGCCGCCGAGCAAAAGGCGTAACGCATTGTCAGCCGACGAAGTTGTTCATTGTCGCCTACCTGAATCGCGTCCGTAATGAGCTTCTCAGCGAGGTCTGAATACTGTTTGGAAAATTCTTCACGAAAATCCTCCGGAGCGTTACGAAATAGCGCCTCCAACTTCGCCTTGCCACCAGCCAGTAGTTCGGTTTCACCGGGTGCGAGCTGGCGTGTATCAGCCCCGGTCTGCACCATCAGCGGATCTTCTTTTTCGCAGGCCATCGTCCATGCCTGATCAAGCTTCTCGACGGCTTCCAGCCAGCTTTCTTTCGCGAGCGATTCTTCCGTCTC
>CANHVD010000448.1 GCA_947463775.1 Planctomycetaceae bacterium
AGCCAGCCGTTGTTGGCGGCGGCTGAGATCATCGCGTATTCGCCGGAAACCTGATACGCAAAAGTTGGTACGCCGAATTCGTCTTTCACGCGTCGCACAATATCCAGATACGGCATGCCAGGTTTGACCATGACCATGTCGGCACCTTCGGCGATGTCCAAAGCAACCTCACGAATGGCCTCATTCGTATTGGCCGGATCCATCTGATAAGTCCGCTTGTCGCCTCCGCCAAGATTCTTTGCAGAGCCGACGGCATCTCGGAATGGACCGTAGAACGCGGACGCATACTTTGCCGAGTAGGCCATAATCTGAACGTTGTGATAGCCAGCCTTGTCGAGCGATTCGCGAATCGAGCGGACTCGACCGTCCATCATGTCAGACGGTGCAATGATGTCGCATCCTGCTTTAGCCTGATTGATCGCCTGAAGATTCAAGGCGGCCAGGGTTTCGTCGTTGACAACGTAACCATCGCGAACCAGACCATCCTGACCGTGAGTCGTGTAAGGATCTAAAGCAACATCGGCGATCAATCCAACGGACAGATTGGCGTCGCGAATGGCTCTCATCGCGCGGCAAATCAGGTTGTCCGGGTTGCGGGATTCTTCGCCATCGGGAGTTTTCTTTTCCTGTGGTGTCACAGGGAAAATTGCGATGGCAGGAATTCCCAGGTCCACGGCCTTCCGTGCTTCTTCGACAAAGACATCGACGGAATAACGAGTCACCCCGGGCATTGACGCCACTGGGACTCGCTGCCCAGTTCCTTCGACAACAAATACGGGCCAGATCAGATCATTGACGGTCACTTCATGCTCACGAACAAGCCGACGGGACCATTCCGCGCGACGATTTCGACGCAGACGAGTGAAAGGGAATTCAGGGTTCATTATGAACGGCTTCTCTACAAAATGCTCAGGAGTGTCGAGTTACTGCTTTGTCTTGACGGTGACCAGTTTATCGGCTGGTTCCTCTGTAAGCAGCAGACTACGGAAGTGATATTCCTGAGGCTGCCCATTACTGTGGAGCTGAAGTCCCAACTGACAGGCCTGAAGCATTTCAGGCTTATCTGTGAAATCAAAAACTTCTTCGCCGTTGGCTGCGAAACGAATTCGATCACCGCGGACCAGAATTTCAATCTGATTCCACTGGCCTTTCTTCTCCAATTCATTTCCGCGGCCAACCGGGGCCACGCGATTTCGGCGATGAGCATCCCAGATGCCCCAGTCATGACAGAACATCAGCAACGGACCTTTGAAGCCGAACTTGTTTTCGCCTTCATCCGTAAATTGTTCACCAAGAGCGGCCACCGCCGAGTGCATTGTGGAGTGCTTGTCGCTCATCGTCTGCTTTACTTCGAGCAGCATTCGGAAGTTGCGATACTTCTTCGCCGTAAACAGATAGGTGCTGCTGGCAACTTTGTCATCGTTGGCACCGCGAATCATGCCATGCTTCACAGACCAGCGAGTTTCATCTCCTGACCAGCCCGACAGATCTTTGCCATTAAAGAGATGCTGAACAGTTTCGGTTTTTGGGATACGTGATTCGACACTCAGAGGTTCAGAGAAGTCCGTTTCTGGTTTCTCCAGGTTCAGTTCCTTGATCCATGTGTTGCGATACCGAACATCATGGCCTTCGCATTGCAGCTTGATTCCGCCCGGCGTATCCGTGATTCCTTTTCCACCGTCATTGCCGCCATCGATACCTGAATTAGGGCCGCCCCAGACCTGATTGATTTCAAAGTTGTGATGTACTTTCTGGCCGTTGAAGTAAACCGTCGCCCGAGCTTTCTCAACGCGCTGACCGTCTTTGAATCGAGCGGCTCGGAAGACAACATCGTAGGAGTTCCAGCTTCCTCGACCGTTGTATGCGTAATAAGGTGACTCGGTCTCGTTGATGATAGCCGCCATCCCGTGTGGAGTATCATCGCCATCGAGAACCTGAATCTCGTGACGGTTCTGAAGATAGACTCCACTGTTGCCACCGGGATTCATGATCAGCAACTCAATGTGCAGGCGGAAATCGCGATACTCTTTTTTGGTCACAATATCGGCTGCCCCGAATCGTCCGCCTGCGGCCGCTGGGTCATCCGTCATGACAGCGGTGCCGCCATCAACCGGGTCGTCAACGATTTTCCATTTAATCGGGAGAGAGGATTTGAATCCGGGGCCCTGCCAGTACGTCCATTTCTCGTCCAGCATCTCGCGAGAACCATCGATCAGCATTTCAGCGCCTTCGATCGGTGCTGCTCCCACACCGACATCGGCACGACAAATCGAGTTAAGGGCTGAAAGTCCGATGATCAGGGTTGCTATCCAGACCGGTCGACGTGAGACCATTGCGGAATACTCCGGAAGTCAGGTGGGAGAGATGGTGGAAGTTAGGTATGTATGCGAATACGTTGAACAGTCGGAGAAAATGGCCAGCTGCTTTACGTGTTCACTTGGGCAGCGATTGTGGTCAGAACGGCACCGAACTGCAAACCACACAGCGGTTCGCTAGAACTGCTGGCAGCCAAAAACAACACTC
This sequence comes from Planctomycetaceae bacterium, assembly GCA_947463775.1. GTDB lineage: Bacteria > Planctomycetota > Planctomycetia > Planctomycetales > Planctomycetaceae > SXXK01. Next base: position 2,524 of record CANHVD010000448.1, read on the forward strand.
ATCAATTTTTGCCTGGAACTTCAATGGGGAAAGCAACACAGATTGCAAAACGATCAGGGTGCTTTCTTAACAAAGCACTGGTCCTGGTGTTGGTAGTGTTTCAGATGGTTACCGGTGCTTTGGCTCAGGACAGCTCAGAGCTTGTCGTTTCGCAGTTGGGAGATCTGCCGGTTGTCATTTCTGCTCCGCACGGAGGAAATTTGGAGATTCCAGGAGTGCCTCCAAGGGAAGGTGAAGGGTTGGATGCAGGACCGGCGGGATTTCGAGTTGTCCGTGATGGAGGTACAGAAGAGCTGGCTCTGGAAGTGGCGAGGCAACTGGCCGAGCGAATGAAGGGGCGACCGTCGTTTGTGATATCACGCGTCCATCGGCGTTATGTCGACTTCAATCGGCCTCCTGAGATTGCTGTTGAGCACGCGCGGGCGCGGGTTGTCTATGATCAATACCATACGGCGGTTGCTGATGCCGTTCGGACTATTCGTGAGAAACACATGTTCGGTCTGTTGATCGATATCCATGGACAGGGTTCGTCGGCGGAAACGGTTTACCGAGGTACATCGAACGGACTTACGATGTCAGGCCTGCGCAAACAGTATGGCGAGGAGTTTCATGTCGGAGAGAACTCTTTGCTGGCGTTACTGAAGAAGCGAAACTGGAAGGTGCATCCGGATCCGTTCGATGGAAAAGAGCAGGCTGGGTTTACCGGCGGCCATATCGTTCGAGCTTACGGAAGCCACCGGTCCGATGGCATTGACGCGATTCAGCTGGAACTCGGCGGCAACTATCGCAAGACTGCTGTTCGTGAACGAATTGCCCGGGAAATGGCGGATGCGATTGCAGAGTACATTGAACGGGTCAGGAAAGCTTCTGAGAAGAAGGCTGATCAAGCACTGCTTCAACTCAAAAAGGAGTGATGATGTATCGACTAACGGTGCTCTATGGGCATCCCGCGAATCGTGATGAATTTCTGCGTTACTATCGCGAAGTACATCTTCCGATTGCAAAAAGAATGCATGGTTTTAAGGGCTGGACGATCGGCCTGTGCGAGCCAGTAGCACCCGGTGAGAAGCCACCCTATTTCATGATCGTGGGACTCTACGCCGAAACTCGAGAAGCCATCGATACGATATTGGCATCGCCCGAGGGCAAAGCATCAATTGCTGATGTAGAGAATTTCGCCACGGGCGGCGCGACGTTTTTCTTTGATCGGGAGGAAGTGCTGATCCCGGTCTTGCTGAATGCTTAGTGATGGAACGAGTCCCGTCGGCGGAGCGACGGGCGTACTGTACACCCGTCGCTCCGCCGACGGAATTTAATTCAATTCACCGGCTGCGACGATCGCAGATACGCAAACAAGTCGCGCAGTTGCTGGTCAGTCAGTGCCTTGAGTGCTCCTTCCGGCATCACGGATTGCGGGATGACTTTCATCTCTTCAATCTCATCCTGCTTGAGAATCACGTTCTGACCATCGACACCTCGAAGAATCACAACCTGGCTGTCCTTGTCGGCAAGAAACCCGTTGAGCACTCTGCCATCCACGGTGACGACGACATGATTTTCGAAGCCTTCGCGAATTTCCAGGCTGGGGTTAATCACGCTGCTCAGAATGCGTTCCAGATTTGAACGAGCAAATGGCGTCAGGTCCGGACCGATTCGCCCGCCTTCATCAAACAGTAAATGGCATCGACCACAGTTCTGCATAAACAGCGGCTTGCCGGCACGAGGATTACCAGAACCGGCTCCCAGAATTCCATTGAGACGTGCCGTCTCGGCCTGAACCTGAGCGGGCGACAATCCAACGATTTCTCCCCAGAGTTTTTCAACAGAAGTTTTGATGCTGTCATCACTGTGCATCAGCATTTTTCGAAGCGCCGAATTCGAAACCTGCTCTTTGGAAATCGCTCCGGATTCGACTGCCGCCAGCAACTGTTTTGACCAACTGGTGCGACTGACCAGCATTGCCTCGGCCGCCAGTTGAGGTTCCTCCGGCAGTGTTGCATAGCGAGCTGTAACATCGGCGGCGATATCCGCTGCATCATAGTTCTGCAACGCGGCGAAGAGCGTTCCCAGGATCGCAGGATCCTTTTCGGTCTTCAGCAGTTCCCGCAGAACGATAAGCAGGTCCGCCTGATGAGTCTGACCGCAGATCTCAATCAACTGTCTCCGAACATCCTTCGGAGCGGCCGGATCTCGAATCGTTTTCACCGCTTCAGCAATCGCATCTGGCTGAGCCTGACGGAATCGCAGCGCCAACGATCCGCCGCCGCTTTTGGCCAGAGCCTGTACAAGCTCGTCAGGAATTCCCGCCAGACTACGACCCTGAAACGCGTCTTCGAAACCCTTCAACATCCGCTCGGCACTGGATTTGTCCGGGGCGGAGTTCAGCAGCGAGGCCGCACTCAGAAGATCCTCGCGACTTCCGGCCAGTGCATAACGTTTCATCAAACGTTCGGCCACATGCTGAGCCACGAGCGGTCGTTGCCACGTCGCTGGCTCGGCAAGGAGTTCCTTTGCGATTTTGTCTACAGCCGCTTGCCCGACCTGCGATTCAATAGCCCACCAGATTAATAATGGCTGATGAATGTCGGCCGCGTCTTCATCGTACTTCAGCAATTCACGAATGATCGGCAGAGCCAGGTCCGGCGGAAGTCTTCGAGCCGAACAGGCCATCTGTTTGCGAACATCGAGATACGCCTCCGATTGAGCTGCTTTGGCGATTGCAGCCGCCACCTTGTCCGAAGTGGACTTAGGATCGCAGACGATGCGAACGGTCCAGGCTCGCACGAACGGTTCACTGTGGCTGAGCAATTTGACGGCCACGTCATCGGTCAAGCCGCCGGAGACATTCAATGCCCACAGTCGTTCAAGTGCCGCCTGCCCCGTTGATGTTTCCAGTGCC
>CANHVD010000449.1 GCA_947463775.1 Planctomycetaceae bacterium
AGGGCCGCGTCGATTCGACTTTGCGGAAGTACAAAGTGCTTGGCAGGATAGATGTAAATCTCTTTCAGCGATTGAGATTCCTTGCCAGAGACGGGATCGATCATGCTGAGTTTTTCGATCTCATCGCCCCATAGCTCGATGCGATAGGCGAACTCCTCGTAAGCGGGCCAGACTTCGATCACATCGCCGCGAACTCGGAACTTGGAGCGAGCCGGATCGAAGTCATTGCGTTCGTATTGGATATCGATCAGCTTCATCAACAGATTATCTCGATCAATCTGCTGTCCCACGTGAAGTGGAATCATCATATTGAGATAATCAACCGGCGACCCAAGGCCGTAGATGCAACTGACGCTGGCGACAACAATCACATCATTGCGGCTGACCAGGGCACTGGTGGCCAGCAATCTCAGGCGATCGATTTCTTCATTGATGGAGGCATCCTTTTCAATGTAGATGTCGCGTTGAGGAATGTAGGCTTCGGGCTGGTAGTAGTCGTAATAGCTGACGAAGTAGGTCACCGCATTGTTCGGGAAGAACTCGCGAAACTCGCCGTACAATTGTGCGGCCAGAGTTTTGTTGTGAGACAGTACAAGAGTTGGCCGCTGGATCTTTTCGATGACGTTGGCCATCGTAAACGTCTTGCCAGATCCGGTGACTCCCAGCAGCACCTGAGTACGTTTGTTGTCTTTGATGCCCTGAACAAGTGATTCGATCGCCCGTGGCTGATCTCCGGCCGGGGCAAATTCGCTGACCAGTTTGAACTTCTGATCTTTATTCATGAAGGGCTCTGAGGAAAATCTTCACTGGGCTTCGAGGCTCGCGACGTCTCGTGATCTCTGGACTGACGATGTCGCTCTGATCGGTGTCGACCAGAGCTATCGGAAGTTTCAGAGTGACGTCGACGTTTCTTCCACACCTGAGGATTCAGCCATGTTAGTGATTGCTTGAATAGTCTGCCGAGGAGTTCTTCCGCATCGGTCACTCCTTTGCCAAGTCGCGACAGAAATTTCAGGCAACGTTTCAGCAATGTGTCCGAAGTGTTGGAGGCCGCCCGATTCGCTCTCCGTACACGTTTCGACACACCTTCGATTTTAGGAATTGAGATCGTCGGCAAACAGCGTCCGATCCAACTGGCCGGTTTCGAGAACACGTTAAAGCAGTGCGGACAGCGAAAATCTCGCATGGGCAGGACCATGAAAATCACTCTCCAGCCGCGGAACTTCAACTGCTCAAGGCGATCTGAGCAGAAGGTGCATTTATACGGACTGGGAGGTTTCGGTGACACCGCTGTAGCCTGCGAAAATCTGTTCGAGCGTTGCCGGTAGAATGGCAAGCAAACGCTCGAGGCGAAATGGTAAACCGACCGGAGCTCCGTGAGGTTTGCGCTTCGGAGTTCGGTCGGCTTCCTGATTGTATCGCAGTGCGCACAGTGGTCGGGTACAAGTTTCTGTACCCTTACACTTATTTCGCGGCAGCAAGAACCGCGTCATAGTTCGGATGTTCGGTAATTTCGCTGCAATACTCGGCGTAGGTAATGGTTCCGGTGCCGTCGACCACGAAGACGGCTCGTGTGAGACAGCGATCCAGCGGACCACCTGCGATCAGCACACCATAGTCTTCGCCGAACTTGCCGCAGCGATGTGCACTGAGGGTTTTTACCTGGTCAACACCCTCTGCACCGCACCAACGCTTCTGGCCAAAAGGCAGATCCATGCTGATTACCAGAATCTCGGTGTTCGTGAGCGACGAAGCCTGCTCGTTAAACTTCTTGGTTTCCATATGGCATACGGAAGTGTCGAGCGAAGGGATCGTCACGATGATCCGTTTTTTCCCGCTGCTGCTGCCCAGCGTCACTTCTTCCAGGCCATTGTTCTGCAGTGAGAATTCAGGGGCCTTAGCTCCAACGGCCAGTGCGGCCCCGGCCAGATCAACAGGATTTCCTTTAAGAGTCACAGCACCTTTGCGCACGTTGGCCATTTCTGATTACCTTTTTTGAGTAGCATTAACTTCAAGTGTTTTGCGAACATGTGTTCGGCGACGCAGTATGAAAGAACTTCCCCGTCTTTCAACCAGTTGACGCCACGTTGCAGAGATTCCTGAGATACCACGACAAGTTTTCGCTGTTTACAATTCGGACCGGGCGATCCTGATTCAGGAGTTCATCAGCAAAGATGGCGAAACGATGTTCACGCGAAAATGCTCTTCACAATGCGAATGCTTGTCCGTTTGTCCGTTGATGATGGCAGTGCTGCTTTGTTTCGCGCTGATGTCCGACAGACTGCAGGCAGGTTCACCGAATATTCTTTTTGTTATCGCAGATGATTGGGGCCTGCATGCGGGAGCTTACGGCACGCCATGGGTGAGCACCCCAAACTTTGATCGCATTGCGAAGGAAGGCTTGCTGTTTCGCAACGCCTACACTCCGATGGCCAAGTGCGCTCCGTCGCGAGCCATTCTGCTGACAGGCCGTCATCTGTGGCAGAATGAAGAAGCTGGTAATCACATGGCCATGTTTCCGCCAAAGCTGAAAAGCTGGCCGGAAGTGCTGATGAGCAAAGGCTGGTTCACAGGCATCACAGGCAAAGGCTGGGGGCCAGGGATTGCGAATGATGCTGCAGGAAAGCCGCGTCAGATCACCGGAGTCGGCTTCAATGCTCGGAAAACAAAACCGCCAACAACTCAGATTGCGAACAACGATTACGCGGCAAACTTCGGAGACTTTCTTAAAGCAGCACCTGAAGGGAAGCCGTGGTGCTTTTGGATTGGTACGCAGGAACCGCATCGACGCTACGAGTATCAATCGGGAGTGAAACTTGGTGGAAGAAAGCTCGAGGATATCGATCGAGTTCCGGGTTACTGGCCGGATAATGAAGTCGTGCGGAACGACATGCTGGACTATGGCTTCGAAGTGGAATACGTCGATCAGCAATTGGGGCGAATGATGGCGGAGTTGGAGAAAAGTGGCCAGCTCGATGACACGCTGATCATCGTCACCAGCGATCATGGGATGCCGTTCCCTCGAGTTAAGGGCTACGCGTACCACGACAGCAATCATGTGCCGCTGGCGATTCGCTGGCCGAATGGCATCAAGCATCCCGGTCGCGTGATTGATGACTTTGTGGACTTCACAGATATTGCACCGACGGTTCTCGATATGGCGCAGATCTCTCCGATGGATTCGGGCATGCAACCCATCACAGGGAAAAGCTGGAGACCACTGCTTGAGAGTGAACGTGCGGGGCAAGTCTTAGCGGAACGTGATCATGTGCTGATCGGAAAGGAACGAACTGACGTCGGGCGTCCTCATGATCAGGGCTATCCGATTCGAGGCATCGTGACGGCGACTCATTTGCTGTTGAAGAATTATGAGCCGGCACGTTGGCCTGCGGGCAATCCAGAAACAGGATACCTGGATACCGATGGAAGTCCGACGAAATCGTTCATTCTGGATCTTGGCCGTGCCGATCGATCCGATCGATTTTGGAGTTTGAATTTCGGGATGCGTCCGTCTTTGGAATTGTATGACCTGAGATCGGATCGGGATTGCTGCGTCAACCTTGCGGGATCAATCGAGTACGTTGAACATGTCAAAGAATTGGTGCGGCTGATGGAGTCACAATTGACGGATCAGGAGGATCCTCGCATGTCGGGAAACGGGGCAGTCTTTGACGGCTATCAGCCCACGAACGGCGCGGGCTTTTATGAGCAATTCATGAAGGGACAGAAAGTGAACGCTGGCTGGGTGGAGGAGACGGACTTTGAAAGCGGTCCGCTGACTCCATGAGCCAGTTATGTCCAGTTTGACCACCTCGAACCCGTTCAGTACTTAGGCAGGCTGAGTGTCGTTAACGAACGCGATTTGGGACGGTCGAACTAACGCCAGAGAAGGGACTTAATATTTGGGCAAGGGAAGGCTGGCGGTATATTCATCAGGATTCACCAGACAACCGGACTTGCCATCCACTCAGGGGTGATGGGGCAGAACTCCAGCACTAAACATTGCCGATAAATTCGATGATTGCTATAAGTGGTCCCCAGATCACTCTTTGTGTCCTGACTTGTCCGTCAGGGAAGCAATAGGAACGTGAGTTTTACAGAAACCTTATGGAGAATAAGAACGTGAGCGAAAGCGACGGCACTCAGGAAGAAGCACGCGGAGCAGAGCAGCAGGTTCAGGAAGTGGTGGTCAGTGACGCCAACGCGAATGCGGGCTACGCTAACTTCTGTCGAGTCTCCAGCACTCCAGAAGAACTGATTCTGGACCTCGGCCTGAATCCTACTCCTTACGCAACCGGCAAGGTTGAAGTTAAGGTCACACAGCGAATCATCCTGAATCACTTCACAGCGAAGCGTCTTTGGAGCGCGCTGTCAATGGCTCTGCAGCGACATGAGCAGGCCTTCGGCGTTCTGGAAACAGACGTTCGCAAGCGCGTTAAGCTCCCACCAAACGCGGGCTAGTCTCTACCGGAAGCCGGTCACCTCAGGAGATTCTGACGGTTTGTTTCCCGGTTTCTGCACAAGTTCGTCTGGCAAACACTGTTGGACGGCAAATCCATTCAAAGAGGCTCGGCGTCGAATAGATGCCGAGCCTTTTTGTTTCTATACTTCGGTGCCACCCGTTTCTGACGAACTCCTCGACGCTTGGGGCAATACACGTAGCGACACATGACTGAAAACTCTCAACCCAATGACAATCCTGACGATGGTCCGCACAGTCAGGAGATTCGCCATTCGCAAATCAGCGCGATGGTGCCGGCTCATGTTGCGAAGGGCGTCTTCACCACTGGTGCAGTAGTGCTGCAGGGGCAGCATGAATTTATCGTGGACTTCCTCCTGCGAATGCAACAGCCGCAGCAGGTCGTTGCTCGAGTCGTCATGCCACCGATCGTGGTCAACCAGATGATCATGGCGCTCAAGGATAATCTCGCGCGATACGAAGAACGATTCGGCCCCGTTCACATGCCGGTGATTCCGAACCAGAATCCACAGCAACGCCAAACAGCTCAGGAGTTGTACGATACTCTGAAGCTGGGCGATGATGTGCAGTCGGGCAGTTATGCGAATGCTGTGATGATTGGTCATTCTCCGACGGAGTTCTCCTTCGATTTCATCACGACGTTTTTTCCTCGCTCTGCCGTTTCGCAACGAGTCTTTATGGCGACGGCGAATGCCAAGCGGCTCCTGGATTCTCTGAATCATTCTTTTCAGCAGTTTCAGGACCGTATGCGAAATCCACCGCCACCACCGCCGGAGTTCCCTGATTCCGGCAACTCTGATTTCAATGCTCAGGAAGGCGACTGGCCTCCCGGTTTGTAGAGATAACTCATGTCACGATTTCGTTATTGTTTGAATGCCAGCACCATCCGCACGACTCCTGTTCTGCGGCAGATCGAGGTGACTCGACAAGCCGG
>CANHVD010000450.1 GCA_947463775.1 Planctomycetaceae bacterium
AAACCAGGCCAACGAGGCAAGAATCTGCATGGACAATATTTCGAAGCAAACCCAGGACACACAGCAGACTTGAAGTCAACACTTTCAGCGGACCTTGCAAAACGCTGGACCGCGATGGCGATTATCGCAGGGTTGCCTGAGGACGCTGTTCCGCAAATCAGCTCGACAACAACGCGAGGAGATTTCATCCGCGAGGCCTACAGCCACTGGAAAGCAGTAGAACATTCAAGAGCGACAGAAAGAGCGTTTCGGCTTCACACAAAAGCTGTCTCCAATACTCACGCCCCCGGTGAGGTCGATGATTCGTCGCTGGTTCCATTCATCGTCACGGATCTTCAGACTCTTCCCGGAATCGTTTTGGACGACAGCGATGCTGAGTTAACCGGCGACTGGCAGTATTCGAGCCACACGCCTCCGTACGTTGGGCGAGGCTATTTGCATGACAGGAACACTGGCAAAGGCCAGAAATCTGCGACGTTCAGGCCGGCAATCCCTGCCACTGGAAAGTACGAGGTGCGAATCTCGCACTGTTACAACGTCCGCCGCGCCACGAACACCACCGTCACGATTCATCATGCCGACGGTGAGTTCTCAACGAAGATCAATCAGCAGGAAGTTCCCGCTCATGATCGGCTGTTTCGTACATTGGGGACATTCCGATTTATTGCTGGCAACGAAAGCTGGATTCGCATTTCCAATACAGGTACCGACGGTAAGTATGTGATCGTCGACGCAGTCCAACTTCTTCCAGCAGATTAAGGGAATTGAATTTCGTTTTTGATCTGAGGTTGAGGCGCAGCGGAGTTCTTGTCGGTGGTAAGATGAGATTTCGTCGTCCTTGTGGGACTTATGGATTTTCTCTTTGAGGGACCTGGCATGATGTCTTCTGAAGACTCTCTGCTCAGCGCACGCCGTTGTTTTTGTTTGGCCCTGTTGGCTTGTATCTGCACCAGCGGCCTGATGGGTTGTGGGGCCTCAGATGCTGTTGCACCGGCTCCAATGATTCCGGAAGTCACGGTCTCAGTTCCGGCAAGTCGCGAACTGGTGGACTACGAATACTTCACGGGGCGAATCGAACCGAAAGAGAAAATTGAGCTGCGTGCCAGAACCAGCGGACACCTGGTCAAACTCCATTTTCAGCCCGGAACAGAGGTCCAGAAAGACGACCTGCTTGTCGAGATCGATCCGCAACCGTTTGAAACTGATCTGGCTCGTGCAACGGCCGATCTGGCCCAGGCGGAGGCTCGTCACACGAAGCTTCAGGGCTCACTGAAACGAATCGAAGCAGCTCGAGCCAAAGGGGCCTCGACGGAAGAAGAACTTCAGACGGCGATCGGTGATACAGCCGAGGCGGCTGCGGCCGTTGATGTGGCCAGGGCCGCGAAGAAAACGGCAGAGATCAATCTTGGTTACTGTCAGTTGAAAGCGCCAATCTCCGGGAAAATCGGCGATCGCATGATGGACGAAGGCAATCTCGTCACTGGCGGGCCGTCGGGAGCTTTCAATTCGACTCTGCTGACAACAATCGTCGCCGTTGATCCGGTGACGGTCTTGTTTGATATGGATGAGAATACTCTGGTGCGGCTGCAGCAGGCAATTCGCGATGGCAAGCTGGAAGTGCCGGCAGAGAATTCCATCTCCGTCGAACTCGGACTGCCCATCCATCAGAACCAGTATCCATTGAAAGGCGTCGTTAGCTTCATCAACAATCAGGTGGATTCACGTACCGGAACAATATTGATCAAAGCGGATGTGCCAAACCCTAAACCCGAAACGGGTGGACGAGTTCTGACCGCTGGCATGTTCACTCGGATCCGAATTCCAATCGGTAAACCACGGTCAGCGATGATGGTTCCTGAAGCTGCTCTTGGTTCTGATCAGGGAAGTCGTTTTCTGTTTGTCGTGAACAAAGACAAAAAGGCCGTTCGTCTCAATGCCGAAGTGGGACTGCTTGACGGTGACATGCGTGAGATTGTGTCAGTCAAGGCATCCGGCGAATCTGAATCTCGACCACTTCAGGCCGACGAACAGATCGTCGTGCGAGGAATCCAGCGAGTTCGCTCCGGCATCGAAGTCGCCGCGAAAGCTGCTGATCAGTAAATCCAATTCGTTTAACGGCAAGCCGCAGGCGACAGCAATCGGGGGATCCGAAACGCGACTGGATCGCCTGTATTAGGACGCCGCTTCCCGGACCATCAATTCTTGCTCGAGGTCTGACGTGTCAGCTCTATCGAAATTCTTTATCGATCGACCGATCTTTGCAGCAGTGCTTTCGGTTGTCATCGTGATTGCCGGAGCCATTGCTGTCACCACGTTGCCCATTGCGCAGTATCCGGAAATCGCTCCGCCAACAGTGCAGGTCACTTGTGCCTATCCGGGTGCAAATGCGAGTGTTGTTGCAGACACGGTCGCCTCGCCAATCGAACAGCAGGTCACGGGCGTGGAAAACATGCTCTACATGTCGTCCCAATGTACGAACGATGGTCAGTACAGCCTGACGGTGACGTTCGATGTTGGTGTCAATCTGGATATGGCTCAGGTTTTGGTACAGAACCGAGTGAATCTGGCGTTGCCGTCGCTGCCCGATGTGGTCAAACAGACAGGCGTCAGCGTCAAAAAGCGATCTCCCAGTATTCTTCTCGTCGTCAATCTATTCTCTCCGGACGACTCCTATGACCAGCTCAAGCTGAGCAATTATGCAACGATCAATCTTCGCGATGAGTTAGCTCAGTTATCTGGTGTCGGTGACATCAGCATGTTCGGTCAACAGGACTACAGCATGCGCATCTGGCTCGATCCGGAAAAGATTGCGGCTCGCGGCCTCACAGCCGCCGACGTTGTGAGTTCATTGAAAGAACAGAACGTTCAGGTCGCTGCCGGATCACTGGGACGTCCGCCAGTCCCCAATGGTCAGGCATTCCAATACACACTCAGCACATTGGGACGACTCCAGGATCAAAAGCAGTTCGGCGAGATTATTGTGCGGTCCGGTTTCGAAGGTGAGATTGTTCGTTTACGCGATCTGATCAGCGAACAACGCATGGACTCATCGGGCGCACAACTCGGCGGGATTCAACTCGGGGCGAAGAATCAGGATACGTTGTGCTATCTTGATGGAAAGCCGTCTGTTGGTCTTTCGATCTATCAACAACCCGGATCGAACGCACTGGCTACGGCCGAAAAAATCCGTGAACGCATGGAACAACTGAAGCTCTCATTTCCGGACGGCGTGGACTATGGCATCGTCTACGACACGACACCCTTCATCGATGAATCGATCCACGAAGTCTTCAATGCCTTGCGTGACGCGATCGTGCTGGTTGGGATCGTCGTGCTTCTGTTTCTGCAGTCGTGGCGAGCCACTCTGATTCCGTTGATTGCAGTACCAGTAGCCATCATCGGCACGTTTGCTCTGATGGCGGGTTTTGGTTTCAGCCTGAACAACCTCTCGCTACTGGGCCTGGTACTGGCGATCGGGATTGTGGTCGATGATGCCATCGTGGTTGTCGAAGCCGTGGAGCATCATTTGGAACACGGCATGTCACCTCGCGATGCTTCAAGAAAAGCCATGGATGAAGTCGCCGTTCCGGTCATCGCAATCTCACTCGTCCTGATGGCCGTCTTTATTCCGTGTGCTTTTATCACCGGGATTACAGGCCAGTTCTTTCGACAGTTCGCCGTCACCATTGCCGTATCCACGTTCTTTTCAGCCGTGAACTCTCTGACGCTCAGTCCGGCTCTGGCAGCCTTGTTGCTGCGTCCAAAAGCCGAGCAGAAAGACATCCTGACTCGACTTCTGAACGGTGTGCTCGGCTGGTTCTTCAAGCTGTTCAACAAGTTCTTTGACAAAGCTTCCAGTGGCTATGCATGGTCCGTCGGCTGGCTTTTGCGTTTGTCCGTGATTGTTCTTTGTGTTTACGGCGGACTGCTCTACGCGACCTACTACAGCTTTACGCATGTTCCGACCGGATTCGTCCCTGCTCAGGACAAAGGTTACCTGCTGGTCAATGTACAGCTTCCCGATGCGGCCTCGCTGGAACGCACCAACGCCGTCATGAAAGAAATTGATCGAATCGCGCGGGGTGATGAAACTGACAAAACGAAGAATCCGGGTATCAAAGGCGTCGGCCATGTGATTTCGATCCCGGGGCAGTCCATTGTGCAGAATGCGACCGGTTCAAACTTTGGTTCGATGTTTGTGATTTTGGATGAGTTCGAAGAACGCGGTCCCGAACTCAATTCCGACGTGATCGCTCAGCAACTGCGAGCAGCCGCGTTTCAAAGTATTCAGGATGCCGCTGTCGCCGTGTTTGGACCACCGGCTGTCGATGGTCTCGGCAATGCCGGCGGTTTCAAAGTGATGATTCAGGATCGTTCCGGCACCGGCTTCGGTGGACTGCAGGATGCGGCCGATACCTTTGCCGCTCAGGGAAATCAGCGGCCCGGATTGGCCGGTCTTTTCAACGCCTTCCGTGCGAATACCCCTCAGATGTTTGTCGAGGTCGATCGAGAAAAGTGTAAGTCGCTGGGCGTTCCACTGAACGATGTCTTCCTGACTCTTCAGGTCTATCTTGGTGGCTTCTACGCCAACGACTTCAATCGCTTTGGCCGCACATGGCAGGTCAACCTGCAAGCCGATCCCGCGTTTCGATTAACGGCGGACGACGTCCGAAAGCTTAAAGTGCGAAACCTGATGCGAGATATGGTTCCGCTGGCCAGCATCGCCGAGGTCCGCGACATCGCAGGTCCAGGTTTGATCACTCGCTATAACGGAGTTGTCGCGGCCACGATCAACGGAGGAACGTTGCCGGGGGTGAGTTCCGGGCAGATGATTTCCACGGTCGACAATCTGGCCGCCACAGAACTACCGCCAGGGATGACCTCATTGTGGACTGAGCTGACGCTATTGCAGATTCGAGCTGGCAATACTGCGATGGTTGTGTTTGCCTTGGCCGTTGTCCTGGTGTATCTGCTTTTGGCCGCACAGTATGAGAGTCTCCGACTGCCGTTTGCCGTCATTCTTGTTGTTCCGATGTGTCTGCTGTGCTCAGTGATTGGTGTCGCGTGGGCTCATCTGGATATCAATATCTTTGTGCAGACCGGGCTCGTCGTGCTTGTGGGCCTCGCCAGCAAGAATGCGATTCTGATCGTCGAGTTTGCCAAGGAAAAACGCGAGGCTGGCGCGACAGCATTCGATGCTACCGTAGAGGCCTGTCGGATGCGACTTCGTCCAATTCTGATGACGTCGTTCGCCTTTATTCTGGGTGTCGTTCCATTGGCCATCGCGCATGGGGCAGGGTCCGAGATGCGGAGAACATTGGGGATTGCCGTCTTCTCCGGAATGCTGGGGGTCACAATCTTCGGAGTCTTTCTGACTCCTGTGTTCTATTTCTTGCTGGAGCG
>CANHVD010000451.1 GCA_947463775.1 Planctomycetaceae bacterium
CGATCGTTCGACAGGTTTGCTCAGAAATTCAGACTTTTTGGGCCTGCTACCCCTGATCGCTGCCAAAAGACGGCCTGTCTCGAACACTACAATTGCCGCACAGTTTCTTGATTTGGGGATCGAATCTTGGAGCGCGTTCGACCGTCTGCCTACAATATCGCAGCGACGCGGGTGTTGCCTTGGGCCAGCCTCGTCGCTCAAAACGTTACGGTTGACAGGAACGAGATGGTATCGAGCTCGTGTTGAGTTCGCGAAATTTCGTTCGACATTCCCCCTCTGATTACTTCGGTATCGTCACCGGTTCACTGACTGATTTCATGACCATCGACTGGGAAGCATTTACCAATCACACACTGACAACTGCGGAAGTGCGGCTGCTGGGGATGGTGGATGTTCCGTCGGTGCTTGCGTTACAGAAGTTGATGGTTCACGAGGTCAGACTTCAGAGCAGAACCAATGCTGCGATTCTGATCTGCGAACATCCGCCGACGGTGACTGTTGGCGAAGGAGCGACGCTGCTTGAACTTCCTGCGTCTCCCAGAGAGCTGGAATCTCGACTGATCGCGGTTCATAAGCTGCATCGCGACGGCCACGCTATTCTCCATCAGCCAGGACAACTTGCCGCTTATATCGTTGTGTCGCTGCCGGAATGCAGTATGAGCGTGGACGAATATCGATCCTGCCTGCAGCGAGCGGTCGTAAAAACCTGTGAAGAAGTTCAGGTGGTTGCATCAATTCAGCCGTCTGATCCCACTGCCGTTTTTGGTCGCCATGGTGTTGTTGCGGAAATCGGAATTCACGTCGATAATGGTGTCACCAGCTTCGGGATCTTTTTAAATGTGAGCCCTCGTCTGGATGAAGCACGTGAAATCGGTCGGGGAATGCTGGGACAGAAAGTCTCGTCATTGAACGCAGAGCGAGTCCGCCCGACGCAGATGCCGCAGGTGCGATCCGCTTTAATTCAGCACTTGTGTGAAGAACTTGGTTATCCTGACTATCATTTGCACACTGGTCATCCTTTTTTGAAACGAACTCGGACCCTGATCCATGACAAGTTTGCCAATCCTCAATCAACCGACGAGTGAACCTGCTGTCGATGAGTCTGCACTTTCTGGTGTGAATATCATCGCCGGAGGCCCCGTGCGCCGGTTACCTCGCTGGCTGAAACGTCCGTTGCCTCAGCCCGGAATGGCTTACACCAGCGACGTGATCTCTGATCTGAAACTGGAGACCGTCTGCGAAAGCGCGAAATGCCCGAATCGAACGGAGTGCTGGTCTCAGAAGACCGCCACGTTCATGATCGGCGGTAATGTGTGTACTCGACCATGCGGCTTTTGTTCGGTCCCGAAAGGCAAGACGGAGCGACTGGAACTGGACGAACCAGAACGCGTCGCCGAAGCCGCCGCACGCCTTGGACTGCAATACGTCGTGATCACGTCGGTGACTCGCGACGACCTGAAAGACGGTGGTGCCGACCATTGGTATCGCACGGTCATCGCTGTCCGTGAAAAAACGGGTGCGCAGGTGGAAGTGCTGGTGCCGGACTTCCTCGGTAACCGAGCTGCGATCAGTCGCGTTATTGAATCACGTCCGGACGTCTTCAACCACAATACCGAAACTGTTCCTCGCCTTTATCACCGCGTCCGCCGCAATGCCGACTACCAGCGAACTTTGGATCTACTGAAGCAAGTGAAAGATGAAGCTCCGGATATGCCGACAAAGAGCGGCCTGATGCTGGGACTCGGGGAAACTCGCGATGAGCTGATGGATGTGTTTGCCGACTTGCGAGCTGTCAATTGCGACATGCTGACGCTGGGGCAGTATCTGCAGCCGACTCCCGAGCATCTGCCGGTCGAACGATATCTTCCACCAGAAGAGTTTGATGAGATCGGCGAGATGGCTCGCAAGCTTGGCTTTGGAATGGTCGCCAGTGGCCCGTTCGTGAGAAGCAGCTACCACGCTGGTGAGATGGCTGAGCAGATGGCGTGAAGTGTTACCTTCGCATCAGCGATAACGGACAGCCCACACTAGTGCGGCTGCGATTTGCGGCAGTATGCCGAGGAACAGGATCAGAAACAAAAGCGGGATTCCTCTCAGGAATCCTCGGCTACTGATCACGTACCACGGAATTGAAGCGTAGATGGTCACCCAGACGAGGAAGCTGAAATCGTAACAGGGTGTTTTGCGCCGCTGCCGAGCGTCTGCCGCGATCCACATGATCACTGTGATCCAGTACAAACTGTTCCACAGACCGAAAACAAAATCTCTGACAGGAACACCATTGAGCATGTAACCAGAAAATGCCGCCGACGCAGACAGCGCCACGACAACCGGAGGCCAGAAAAGTTTGAGAAATGATCCCATCTGGCAAATGCTCCCGGACACCTGAACTATTCCGTCACAAGTTCGCTCTCAACGTTGTCACGAATGCGGCGGAGCTTCATATCCACCTTCTTAATCGTGACCGGCTTGAATTCTGAAACCGGAGCGGCGGAGTCTTTTGCGTCCGAAGTCACCGTCACAATCCAGCGAGCCAGCCCGAACGGGATATCTTTGGAGACCCAATATTCGCCTTCGTTCGTTGACCGAGTTTTCTGGGTTTCCATCACCAGCTTGCCCTTCATACGAGCGGCTGAAAATGTTTGGCCCTGGACAAGTGTTTCCGGCTGATCGGCCGAAGCAACGACTTCTGGTTCCGCATAGCTCGTCAGCAACGAAATCGTCGGATAGTAGCGCAGAGCCGGAGTTGTAATCGGTGTCACCGCTTCTTCACCCAGTCGGCGAAAGCCCTTCACAATTGGCAGCATCTCGTTGGGAATGCCGTCAGCATCTTTGGCTTCGGCAATGATCTTGCTTTCAGGGACCAGTACCTTGTAGATGCGTGCTCCAACGGGTCCTGGGTCAATCCCGGCGGCTCCGGCTTTGCCGGTCAACGTTTTGATTTCCAGCCAGCGACAAGGCTGAACCGTGCCTTCAAACTCAGCTTCTTCCTTGCCAACAGATTTGATGCTCAGTTCGCAAGTCCATTGCAGAGGAGCCTGGTCATCCGGACCGGTTGACTGAGTCAGCGTGCCTTCATACTCAACGGCCTTGCCGTCTTCAGGAAGATTAAAGATCAGTCCCTGAGCCGACACGGGGCCCCCGCTGAAAACCAATGTCATGCCGACAAAGAAAGCGATAGCCAGAAGATTCAGGCGAGCCATAAATCAGAGCCTCAGCGGATGTCTTTCGAGTTGTGGGAACCCGACGTTCTGAATGCACGAATTTCGGGTCACAAAGCCCTAAGTCGCGCAGAAAAAGGCGGGAAACAGGAGTCCCGATCCTCCGAAGTGTCGCAAACCCGACGTTGCGGAAGCAAGAGTAAACGACGTTTCGGCTCGGAATCGACCGACCCAGGGGCAATTCTGCGGGTTAGCGAACGGATATCGAGCGCCGAAAAGGCTGTCTCCTGGTCACGTGAAGTCTTTACGGGTATTCTCCCGGCCGCTTGCAGGCCGTTGTTTTGAATCGTAGTGTCGACTTCGGTCGACATAGGGCCTCAAGTTTTCAATGGAATGCGGGCCATAAGCCAGCACGCCCCCAGCTTCCCTGACCCTCCGCAACAAGACCTGGAAAAAACCATGCCCCGCCACGATGATCGCACGCCAGAACAGCTCCGCCCGATTTGTATCCAAAGAGGATTCACGAAGACTTCGGTCGCCAGTGTGCTTTTTCAGGCGGGATCAACAATGGTCCTGTGTACCGCGAGTCTGGAGAAATCGATTCCTCCCTGGCGAAAATCTCGCGTCGAAGGAGCTCCCGTCCTTGGCTGGGTCACGGCCGAGTACAATATGCTGCCCGGCAGCACGTCTCCCCGAAAACAACGAGATCGCTCCAAGGTGGACGGCCGCACTACCGAAATTCAACGCTTAATTGGACGCAGCCTGCGAGCCGTGGTGGACTTCGAGGCCCTCGGCGAACACACGATTACGATTGACTGCGACGTCTTGCAGGCCGACGGAGGAACTCGCACCGCCAGCATCACTGGTGGATACATCGCGCTGGCGGAAGCTGTAAAGCAGATCAATTCGCCTCGCCCCATTCTGCGTGATTCCGTCGCTGCGATCAGCGTCGGCGTTGTGGATGGGACTCCTGTGCTGGATCTGGACTACAAGGAAGACAGCACGGCAGAAGTGGACATGAACGTCATCATGACGGGTGCCGGAAAGTTCATTGAGGTTCAGGGTACGGCTGAAGGTGCTCCGTTCGATCAGGACGCTCTGAACGCCATGCTGGACCTTGCCAAACTAGGCATTCGCCAATTGACGAAGCTGCAGCATTGATTCACTCGTTGTGCGGAGGTTGGCGGTTGTGCGGACGTCTCTGGACTTCGCACCTGTCGCGTTGTTGTGCAATGTTGTGTGGAGGTCTCCCGACCTCCTGCTGTCGTCCACTATTAACCTGTCGGCCAACCGTAGCGGCACGGTCCGGAGATCGGCCACAACAAGAAGCAAGCCAGTGGCACTCGTTGTACGAGCGACGTCGGCCCCGCACGGCCATGCATCATCGTTAAGGAGTGCCGACCGCTGGTTTCGCAGCGACTCACCAAGTTTGGTATCGCTGGTCCAGCGGGAGATTTCAGGCGGTCGGCCCGATTCGCCTTGCAGAGTTCTTCCGGAAAACGCAGAAGTGGGGAGATTTGCGTCGTGTTTTCGCGCCGCCTGACGCCCTCGTAGTCGCCGGGCATCGAACCAAGAGAACAAAAAACTGAGCAAAAAGTTGCATAAAGGGTACATATAGTACCACCCTTCAGGCATTATTTGTATAATGCAATAGGTGCATGGCTTGTTTGTCTCATTGAGGCGGCCGAGTCATTCCACCACCGCTCGTGTAACTTCCGGCGGACTGGTTGTCGGTATTCACCGTTAACTGAGCGGAACTGCAGGTCCCTATGTTGCGAAGTTGAGTGTCCCGTTCAGGAACTGTTCCTCATGCGCGCTCAGAAGTCTTCTGCCATTTCAGTCTGTCGTTGTTACCGAGGCCGCGTACCGCGGCGTGCCGGGTTTACGTTGCTTGAGTTGCTGGTTGTGATCTCCATCATTGCAGTGTTGATGTCGCTGATCCTGCCCGCTGTTATGAATGCTCGAAAGACAGCGAGGCGAATTCAGTGCCTGAATCATGTTCGGAATCTGGGTATCGGCCTGGTGAATTTCAGCAGTCGTTCGAATAAGTCCCAGTTTCCAGCCTATGGAACATGGGGCGATTATCGTCATGATTCAACACAACAGTGGGTGAACACGCCAAATCCAGCGCAGCTGAAGAGCTGGGTTGTGGATATCCTTCCCTACATCGATCGTGTTGATCTGGGCGACCGCTGGCAGATTGATCGAAAGCATGACTCTACATTTGTCAGCAACGGTCA
>CANHVD010000452.1 GCA_947463775.1 Planctomycetaceae bacterium
ACTTATCCACCAGGCACTTATCCACCAGGCACTTATCCACCAGGTTATCCGCTGACGGGTTACATCCCTGTAACTCCGAGCCCGGTTCCTGGCCCGAGCCCTTTGCCGTTCCCAGGTCCGTCGTCGCCGCCCACGATACCAGTTTCGAATCCGTCGACGCCAGAGCCTCCGATCACGAACAATCCTGGTGTGCCTGTGACGCCTCCTGATAATCATAAAGACTACTGGGTTGCCTGGCCTCTGCCGCCACTGAATCGCTCGTCCGCTCAGCAGAATCGCGATCCCCTGCAGTTGATGGCGGGGAATACGATGCAGGGCAATTCACGTGCTGGTCGTCCAATGAGTTCTCTCTTGCGACAGGATTCAGAAGCTGCCGACATTCAGCATGTTCTTTCCGGATTGCCGGGACGAGAGCCCAGTTTTGGAGAGCGTGTTCCGGGTGTTGCGGCGACACCGTCCGAAGACCTGAAGTATCGTGGTGGCCATACGATTCAACATCTTGAGTTCGTCAACCTTTACGTAGGAGGTGACGATGCGTGGGCGAAGAACGACATCGAGTCGATTGACCATGCGATTGCAGCGGCCATGTCGGATCAAAACCTCAACAATGTCATGATGCAATACTTCGGAAACAAGCCCATCTCCTCCACCGCTCGGCCCTCTCATCCACTGAATGGCTATCGCCCCAAAGCGATGTCTCAGGGTGACGTTGAGTACTGTCTCTCTTACCTTTACGACAAAGGCTTTTTGAAGGGATATCATCAACCCTCAACCGTGTTCAATTTTCTGTTGCCGCCAGGAACTGTTCTGACGGACGAAATTTCCCGCAGCGGGACTGTCGCCAGTATTCAGCAGATTGAAAATCTGGCTGGCCAATATCGACATACATCTCTTGTGGATGAAGACGGCGATGAAGAGTCCCGACACTCGGTGATTCCGAAAGCAGACGAAGGCGATTCACTCTCGGGCCTCGGCGGTTTTCATGGGAGCATTCGCAAGAACGGTTCACCAGTCTACTACAGCGTCAACGTTTACTCCGAACGTGGAGCTGATGGTAAAGCCAACGGCATTCCGGTTTTCAAAGAACCCTGGAAGAATGTTGTGGCCACACTCTATCACGAGCTCAATGAAGCTCGAACGGATCCCGACGTTGGTGATGCGATTCGGAACCCCAATGATCCGAACTCGGAAAGATACCTTGGTTGGGTTTCGGATCGTGGTGAAGAGTGTGGCGATTACCCGATTGAAGAAGTTCAGCAGATCAGCACAATTGTGCGTGAGGTCCCTCTGACAGACGGGTCGGGAACAGTTCCGGTCCAGTTACAGTATTCCAACGCAGTTCATGGGCCCGAAGGTCCTATCTCTCAGCCGCATTAGAGAACTGTGTCACGGCAGGAATTGGGGGCGCTTTATCGACCTGAACGCTCTAGTGCTTCGTCAAGTCTTCATTGTTGGGTAGGATTGGCATTCTTGCCCGTCGCAGGTTTGTCGGACAAGAATGTCCAACCTACGTTTCCAGGTCTGACAGAGTACTCGCCGCCGGTTGTTCTGCAGTGTTCTCTCAGCCGTTCAACCCTGATGGCTGGATGCTCGTGATTGTTTTTGATATCTCCGCGCCAGCAGAAAGAAAACAATCGCCCATAGGCTGCCGAACAGGACAATGCTCAGTTGAGGAATCGCGGTCAGTACAACAGCCAATATGGCGAACAGCCCACCGATTAGATAACAGCCGCCCCAAAGATGACCGCCGAGCACCAGAAGAATAACACTGCTGACGAGGCTCATGATCGCATACAGATTTAGTTCCGGACCGCCACCGATTCGAACCATGATCTCCGTTGCAACATAAGTGAGTATGTAGCCGATCCACAGGCTCCAGATTGTTCGCTCAACGGGGTTCTGCGGCGTCAGGATTCCATCTCGAGCACGCCAGATGACACCCAGCAGCAGTGAGTACTTTCCTGCATTGATCAGTGTTGCCTGAGTCGGCGTCAAAGGTACGAACTGCAGCACCACATGGAATACCAGAACGACAGCGGACACCGCGTACAGCGCGCGACTCCAGCCTTCCAGAAATTCGCTGTTGCGTGAGCTGGCTAAAACGCGGCCCAGATATCCCACAAGATTGATCGACGCCGCGCTGACGGATTCGCCTTTCAGGAAATGTTCGAGGTCTCGCTTAAGTTCATCTGCTGTCGCGTAACGATCAATGGGATTCTTCTCGAGACACTCCAAAATGATCGACTCGAGGTCCGGATGGACGGATCGATTTAAGAGCCGAGGAGGCGCTGGGGCATCGTGGACCACCTGTTGCAATGTTGCCACGGTGGAGTTGGCTCGAAACGGCGGACGGCCTGTCAGCATGCAATACATCACCGCGCCCAGTGAGTAGATGTCAGTCTCGGGGCCAACACTCGCATTTTTGCCGCTGGCCTGTTCCGGCGACATGTACCCGGGAGTTCCGAAAATCTGCCCGTCCGCGGTCAGCTGAGTTTCATTGTCGTCCTGGCTTCGCGATAGCCCAAAGTCTGTGATGTGAGGATTTTTGTTTTCGTCGAGCAGAATATTGGCCGGTTTCAGATCACGATGAATCACTCCTTTTCCGTGGGCAAAGTGAATCGCGTCGACGATTCGAATTGCAAGTTGAGCTGTTGCAGAACTGTCAAACAGTTCGGACTCAATCCTGCGTGCCAAATCGGTTCCCTCAACTAGTGCCATGGCAAACCATGTTTGGCCCTGCAGTGGTCCGGGATGATCGACAACGCCGACGTCATAAACGGGAACAATTCCCGGATGATTCAGCCGGGCCGCGGCAGCAGCTTCCCGTCGAAATCGCCGCTCGGCCTCTTCCGACGCAAATGCCCCAGCCAGCAGCATTTTGATCGCGACGGTGCGACGCAGAGTTGGGTGACGCGCCTTGAAAACAACACCCATCCCGCCTCGATCAATCTCCTCGAGCAATTCATACTCGCCGACTTTTTGGAGAGGCGTCGTAATGGCCGGGGCTGATCCCGCTGATTGTGAGATTCCTGAAAGAACAGTCCTCTGGAATGCCTCTGAATTCGTTTTCGATCGTTCACGAAACTGCTGGTCTGTGGCAATGAATTCCAGAAGTTCGTGTCGATGTTTGGGGTACCGTGCAGCAAGAGCCTCCGCATCGACCGTGACTCCCGCTTCAACGTCCTGCAGGTATTCGGCAAGGACCTCTTCAAGTTCTCGAAAGAGTTGCGGCTGAGAGTGGTTCGGAGTACTCATGGGACGATTTTTTCCTCGGCTTTTTCCCGCAGTGTCGCGAGGCCGCGTTGAAGCAGACCAGCAACGGCGGCCGGTGACTTTCCGAGCGTCTCCGCCACCTGCTTCAAGGGGAGCTGTTGCCAATAGTGCAGCACAATCGCATCTCGTTGAGCATCCGGAAGTTCTTCCACAAGGTCAGCGACATTTCTGGCAACTTCTTCCTGATGCATCACGACAGACGGTGTCTTCAACGGTGAGATCAGAGCGTTGGCAAGAAACAGCGAGGACTGGTCAAGTTGCTGCTGAATGTTGTGTTCTTTAAAGACATCGCGAACCCCACGGTGTTGATCGCGGACGGCATGGGCCACCACACCGGCCAGAATCGTACGGAGCCACGCCATTAGTTCAGCATCGCTGTCGCCTCGAAAATCATCCGCGGCCTTATGTGCCTGAAGCATCGACTGTTGGACGATGTCCGAAGGATCCAGTCGAGCACGTAGGTGTGTTGGTAACTGAGTTCGTGCAAGGAACCGCAGGTAGTTTCGATAACGCTCGAATTGTTGCTCGCTGATTTTCATCAGAGTCGATCCGACGATGGGCAGAAACAGAACTGCCGCGAATAGTAGTCGGATTGACGCTATTTGGGGATTCCGATGTAAGGTGTTTGTCCAGAGCGTCATATCGTGTTGGAAGTTCATAGCGACAACGCGGTAAGATTTTACGCTGTGACGGTCCTGCGTCGCAGGTTGCGGGCTTCTCGTTGCATAAAGAAGAATGTCGCAAACAGGGACCAGAGGCATACTGCCGCCAGAACAAACAGAAACGTGCTCCATCCGGAATTCTGTGCGATCCCGCCGCCAAAGTAGTAGAACGCCGCCGTTGCCGCAAAACCCATCGCATCAAGGATTGCCACAAGGAATCCGGAATGTGGTCCACCGAAGTCGATCGAAAACACACTGGCGGGAATGTAGTAGCATGGAGACAGACAGAGCCCGAACAGGAACAGCAACATCAGAGACACGAGCATGGCGGTCGTGCCTGTGAGATGCCACTGCGGCAGCGTGGCGAAGACCAGCAGACAGCAGGTCGCTGTCAAAAGTAATCCCGCCATCACCCAGGCCATCGTCTTGCGGTCAAGCCGGTCAAACACGAACCCGCCGATCAAAACGGAGATCAAACTTCCCAGAGGAAACGCCGAGGCCGCTCGGGAAGCTTGTGCCGTGTCGAGCGCTAATGTGTCCTGCAGATACATCGGGACCATGAGCAGAAAATCCCACAGGATTGTGAGTCCCATCAGGCTGCCCGAAATCAACCAGAATCGCAGGCTCGCGAAAAAGTGCGGCAGAGTCTGGAGCAGCGTAAGGCCCTCAAAGGCATGCGGGGCTTTGGCTGCGAGTGTCGGTGTGGTCGTTGCTGGTGCCGCTGAATCGTCATCTGGAATTCCCTCTTCTGGTTTGTCTTTCATGGCGATTGCATAGAACACGGCGATTCCCATTCCCGCTGCGGACGCGATCCACAGCATCCCGCGCCAGGAGATCCACGCAAGCAGCGAACCCAGAACAAACGTGGCCGTCAACGTGCCGACTCGGGAACTGGTGGAAAGAATTCCCCAGACTCGACCGTACTGTTTCGGTGCCACCCAATTGACAATGATTTTTGTCATCGATGGCCATCCGGCCGCCTGAGCCATCAGAGTCACAAAGAACGTCGCCTGAAACATGATCAGCGATGAAGACATCGCAAAGAGGCCGACAAAAAGCGATGCCACGAATAAGGCGATCGTAAATGTCCGCTTGCCTCCGAACTTATCGGCCGCCCAGCCACACAGGAACTTTCCAGTGAGTGCTCCACATGTTCCTGCAGCCAGTACCCTGCCCCAGCTTTCGAGATCGATTCCTAATGCTGCTTCATCACGAATCGACGTCCCGGCGACCGTGGGAATCATGCGAAGCACCATCGACATGGCGTATCCGATGTACATTGTGCCGATCGTTGTGACTTGCTGTCGGCGATAGTTGGAGATTTTGGTATTCATGGAAATAGATTCCTGATTAGTGAATCCCGTCGACGGAGCGACGGGTGTACTGTACGCCCGTCGCTCCGCCGACGGGATTACTTGAATTCACACGCTCTACAACGTTCGCTTCGAGTACATCG
>CANHVD010000453.1 GCA_947463775.1 Planctomycetaceae bacterium
CGGCCTTGTGTCGGCCCTCCGAGGCCTTAGATTCCTTATGTCCGCACACCGGTGGCTTACCGGCGTGTTGAAGTAATCAGCCGGAACGCGTCAGCGGGGTGTTGATTGAGTCGTATATTGATCGTTTTCGTTTAACGGCGAGCCGCAGGCGTAGGCGAAATCCAGCGGCAACGCCTGCGGCTTGCCGTTAAACGACTAAATCAACAAGCCGGTGAGCCACCGGATGACAAAAAATACTGCGACTCAGGCCTAAGGAGCCGACACGGCCGCCCCGGTGCGGGCCCGCCGAGCCTGAAAATGCTTAACTTCAAAACTGACGCAGCGGGGTGAGGCAATCGGAACCCACGTCGAGACTGTTCCTTAGCGTGCCATTCGGGCACCGATCGGAACAAGTTCGTTAAATCGATCCACGGGCTCGTTGGCTGTCCACGCGATGCCTCGCAGCAACAGAATTCGAAACAGAGGATCGTCGAAGGTCCAGCTATAGTGCCCGGGGATGCTCACAAAGACTCGCCCCTTGCCGACTTCACGAGTCCACATTTGAGGCGTCGCATTCCCTTCTTCAATACTCGTCGCCAGTAACGTCACGTCGCCCGGATCTCCGGTCAGCTTCCAATAGCTCTCATCGTAAAGCTGGATCTGCTCAAAATTCCGCACGATCGGATGATCGGTGTTATGAATGTCCAGCGTCAGTGGACCATGGCGAAATCCAATGCGTCCGCCCCATGAGGCATAGCCAATGCGCTTTGCAAACTCCTGCACATCATCATCACCATTGACGGCCCAGTGGATGTAAACGGCTCCGCCACCGCGAGCCAGAAAGGCATCCAGATTGCCTCGACGAGTTTCCGCAAAACTGCCCTTTTGGAAGAATAACAAGACGTCAGCATCTTTCAGTTGCTCGTCGGATGGAAACTCCGTGGCCGTGGAGATCGTCACGTTCTCCGCCGCCGCCAGCAACTCCTGCCACGCCTGTTTCCATGCGGGATAATCATGCTCCCCAGGCCCATGATCTTTGGGGCCATCCACGAGCACGATGTTCAATGGTCGAGTCGCCGTTGCCGCCTCCGGTGCTCCGGCCAGTGCCGCGGTGACTTCCGCTTGGGTTCTCAGTGGAGGAGCTGTCAGCGGTGAATCCAGCGGCATGTGCGGCGGGCGAGTCAGCAAGAAGGTCATCAGATCTTTCCATTGCTCCGGAGCCAGCTTTTGAGCAATCCCCGTTGGCATGACGGACGTCTTCGAAACCGTCATCGTGTCAATATCTGACTTTTGCAGTTTCGTGATCACTCCCTTTTCATCACCCAGCAACAATTGATCACCGTCTGACTGCAAAATGCCCGTGAGAATCCGGCCGTCATTCAAAGCGACAACATGCCCGATATAGTCCGGGTTGATGGCAAAGCCTGGATTTGTGACATCGCGAACCACAGAGGCGTAATCTCGATGGACAAGATTGATAAGGTCCGGCCCAATCTTCGCCCCGCCGCCTCCGATCGAATGACATTTAAAGCATCCGGCCGCTTCACTGCGAAACACTTTGCGGCCGCGAGCCCAACTGCCGCCTTCAAGTTCCGCGATCTTCTGCGGTTCATCGTTTGCGTCCGCAGAATTGCCAGCAGCAACCGAAACCCACGGCAACAGAAACCGATGAAGCTGCAAAGTTCGCGGGCTGGAGTCTTCGTTGGTCTGCACCGAAACCGTCAACTGCGGAACAGAACTCTTTCCCGTGCGCATCAATACGACGAAATCGACCGGTTCCTTTTCATCGGCTGAAGTACGAAACGTGGCGATCTGTCGTTCGACATTCTTCTGGTCGCAAAGTACGGACAACTCAGTCGGCGGCTGAGCGGCGGCACCTCGTCGACTGGCCTGGACGACCACATCGCGATTGCCCGTAAACGTCACGATGGCCTCCTCCGCTGGCCACTCGTAATCGATCTTCGCACCCGGTTGCACCGCCGGGCGCAGAATGTTGTGCAGATTCAATCGTCCTTTAAGAACCAACGTACCCGGCTGTTCCAACGCCGCCCAGAGCGTTTCATGTCCGGCACTTCCTCGCAGAAGATCGCGGGAAACATTCAGGTCGGCATGAGGCAACCAGCCGCTCCATGATGGAGTTTTTTCGTTGTCTTCGGCTTTGCCTTCCGCAGCCGTCCAGGTGGCCTCCACGCCATGCAAAGCCAGATCCACATCCAGCAGCGGCATCTGTGATAAAAGTGCGCCGTGTTTTGTTGGTGCAGCAGAGTTTGAGTCATTGGAAAGCGGCACGCTGACAGCGTAATGAACATTCGCCTTCATCGGCGCGGTGTTGATAATCAACGTCCGCAAATCACTAGTGATGGCGGTTCCTCCAACCGGCAAGTCAAAGCGCGGCTTCATCAACTGTGCTCGGACCACGGCGTACGGCGGCATCAGATTCTCGAACTGATCTCCAGCGCGAACATGTTCGCCGTAGGATATCCGAACACGTTCGGACAATTGCCGGTACTGAGTCGTATCCAGAGGCTTGTCGAAGGCAATGCGTATCTCCTGAGCATTCTCGGCCCATGTCGCGACGGGGCGGGCGATTTCTACATCATCCTGCTGAATACGGAACAGCTTTCCGATTCCTGTTGGACCAGTCCCCCAATCCGGAGGACCGCTGTGACAGGCAACGAGCAAATCTCCATCAGGTGCCACGCAGGCGTCCACGGTCAACATCTGCAGACAAGCGAATAACTGGGAGCCAGCAACATAGCCCGCTTCTGTTTTCATCAGCTTGGTACGCCACAATTTGCCGCGTGATTCACCACACACAATCGCATCGCCAGCCCACGCCTCCGGACCAAAGGCCGGGCTGCCATTCACCGAGGTGTTAAACACCATGCCGCACGTCGACTGATGCTGCGGGGCGTAGTCAAACAGGGACGGCTCATCAATGACGTTCGGGTTATGCTTCGGATGTCGCGGAGGAAATCCATAATGCCGTTTCACGCCGGCCTTGCCATTGGGGCCGGACCCATCGAGCCGAATGTGCAGCAGTTCATCCAGAGGATTTCCATTCGGCAACCAGGTAGCACCTTCCTGTTCCGAGCAGAACAGATCGCCGTGCTCATTGAACGCGAAAGCAATCGGGAAGCGAATCCCGGTGCAGACGGTTTCACGCTTGCTGAAATCGGCCGACACTTTCTGAACCGTGCCGCGATCGGAATCAATATCGTATTCGCCCACGCCATTCTCATTGACCAGATAAGCGTTGGCATAGTTCACCGTGCCAAGTCCGAAATAGATGTTGCCTTCCTTATCCATTGCGATGCCAACCGCGTCGACATTCTGAGCAATCTCTTTCCAGCCCGTTGCGACGACAATCTCTTCATCCGCTTTGTCATCGCCGTTTGTATCGACGATCAACGACACCTTGCCCTTGCTCGGGACAAAAACTCCATTCCCTTTGGAGTAGCCCACCGGCGTCAGCAGCATGCCCAGCGGCCCGCGTAGACTGTTCTCGTTCTTCCAGAAGAGTTCCGCTTTGTCCTCGACACCATCGCCATCGGTATCGCTCAGCAAATGCAGATCGCCGTTGTAGCCAAGCGTCATGAGCTTCCCGTCTGCGCGGTATCTGACGTTGTTGACGTTCGTGAGTTCCATTGGCAGCTCACGGACAGAGAATCCGGGCTGAAGCATTTGCACCGCCGGAGGATTCTCGACCTTCACCAGCGGCACTGATCCTGTGACTGTAAGCTTCAACTCGCGTGGCAGCTCCTTCGCGAGCCCCTTGTATTTCTTTACCAGGTAGTCACGTACAGACTTCGCATCAACTTCAGTGAGCACTCGATCGTACACCAGCACTTCTGCGATATCACCATGAAACGGGCCGCGAACTTCCTGAGCACCCGGACCGTTTGTGTAGAACCTCGCGCCGATCGTGAGTTGTTCAAACGACAACTCGGACGGATTAAAATCCCGGGAGCCTTCCAGCTTGCCATTATTGATCAGGCTGACTTTACGTATGGCGGGATCGATCGCTACCTCCAGGATTTGCAGAGTGCCCGGATCATCGGCTGAGTTCACCAGATCACTGGCGCCGCCGAAGCCTCGGCCTTCGACATTCAACTGATCCGATTTGAACGAAGGCCCGGGCCCCAGATCGATGCAGAGGCCAGATTCATAATCGCGCCTCTCCGGTGCATTGGCCGCAAAGAGTCCTCGAAAGTTGCCCGCATTCGAATGGGCCGACGCAACCAGAAAGATCGTCGCGGCTTTCAGCAGGCTGCCGGATTCCGAAAGCTTCACATTGACCAGTCGCAAATGATCGTCTTCGCCGTCGAATCGCAGGAACGAGGAATCACCCAGCTTGATCAGTTTCGGACGCAACGTCTCAACGGGCTGCTGAAACGCCGCCTGAGAAGTCTGTCCGGCGACGACAGCCACGCCGCTGCTCCAAACGTCCACAAATTCACCAGACTTCAGTTCTGGCAGTGAGTTCGCAACACGACCAGCGTTGATCCGACTCGCATCCAGCCAGACTCGAAGTCCGCCACGAACAGTCAACGAAGAATCAGCCCATGCAGCGACCGGCAAGGCATCCTGCGCTCCGCAGTGGGTAGACAGCAGAACAACGCTAACGAGACACGCAGCGACAACGGCGCGGAACAACATTGACACTGACTCCATGGCGGGAACTGGAGGTCACAAGAAGCAGGTGACACATGTTCCGAAATTCAGGTCGGTCCGTCAAATCGCAGTCGTGACGCAGTAGGAACGAGCAGGATATCAACGTTGGTGAATGCTGTGGGTAGCCGGATTCGTGAGAATTCGGTACGTGCTCAGGTAAGCCTTCCGAATTCTCACGAATCCGGCTACGGAGAAGTGTCTCGAGCAGCTGCTGCTCAAAAGAACTCGTCGTAATGCATCAGGTCGTCTTCAGTAACCAGTTCATACTGACGTTCCTTGAGTACTCGCAGAGCTTCTTCCTTTTCTGACGCGTAAATCGCAACGGCACCGCGGCCCTTCTTGCGATACATCAGCGGATAAACATACTGCACGTTCAGCTCGGCCGACATCAAACTGCCAAGCACAGACGTGTGAGGCTGGTCGGTATCCGGCAACAGCACACCAATCACGTCCGTCTCAAACATCGTGACACCGGCAAACGTCAGCAGCTCATGAGCTCGCTCGTAGTTGTTCACAATAATCCGAGCCACCGCGCAGTCTGCAGAATCGAGAATGCTCAGGGAGACAATCTTCAGGTCGTCGCGCTCGACACGTCGAAGCAGATCGTGCAGTGAACCGACACGATTCTCGAGGAACACGATAAACTGCCGCAGACACGGCCAATCTCTCCCACGCGTGGTGACTGGCGGGAGAAGCGAATCGTCTCCGAATCCTGAACTCATGAACCTATTCTCCCA
>CANHVD010000454.1 GCA_947463775.1 Planctomycetaceae bacterium
CCTGGTTTCGCCTCCGCTTGCGGCTCGCCGATAAACGAGAACGATCACCACGCGACGCAAACAACAGCAGGAATGCTGGTTCGGCCGATCTGTGCTGGTCACACTTTCGATTGATCAACAACCGTGTGGCTGTACGGGGAATCGGCCGGTCCCGGGTTTGTAGAAATCACTGGGACCGTGCCGTTTTCATGACCGTTCCACCATTCTTCAGCCGTTGCTTCCGGCCAGTCGCCTCTTGCAGGCACTTCCGTCAGCAAATGAGCCAACTCGCGGGCCGTATTCGGCCGGCGAGTTCTCACTTTGTCCAGACATCGAAGCAGTGCTGCTTCAAGCTCGGGAGAAATCGCCTGCTTTGTTCGCTGCGACGGTGGAACCGGAACTGCATCGATGTGCATTTGACACAGCTGAATCAATGTCGCCGCTTCAAAGACCGGCTGTCCCGTCAGCAGAAAATACCCCAACGCGCCGACGGCGTAGATATCGCTGCGAGCATCCACGGAGCCGGGAGACTGGATGGCTTCAGGAGCCATGTACAGCGGAGTACCGGTCAGAGAATTGGCCATCGTCATGGCCGCCTGCTTTGAATCATCGATCGCTTTGACCAGACCGAAGTCCAGCACTTTCACCACGTCCGCTTCCGCGCCGCGGCGATTGAGCATTACATTTGCCGGCTTGATGTCTCTGTGAACCAATCCCTGCGAATGAGCTTCATAGAGTGATCCGCAGATCTGGCGCAGAATATTGACGACTCGACCTTCCGGCTGAGGACCATATTTTTCCACCAGCTCCTGAAGATCAAGGCCATCAAGATACTCCATGGCATAGTAGAACACGCCCTCCGGTGTGCGTCCGTAATCGTAGATCGCGATCGTATTCGGATGATTCAGTTTGCACGTAATCTGCACTTCGCGTTCGAATCGATGGATTGAAGCGTCGTTCACTTTGTCCACATTCAAAAGCTTGATCGCTGCCGGGCGTCTGAGCATGGCGTGGTGACCTTTGAAGACGACACCCATTCCGCCGGAGCCAAGTTTCTCTTCCAACTCGTACTGCCCCAGTTGCTTGAGTTCAATCGCAGCCCTTTGAGCTTCTCGCTGCAAGCGAGCCACTCGCAGTGTAAACAGGAAGATTGCCACAGAACTGGTGGCCAGGAGCACCAGCAGGCTGCGAAATGTCCACTGCAGAATTGTGAGAGGCCGATAAGCTTCGTTGCGATCCATTTCGGTGACGACTCCCATTTCAAATTCCGGGAGCCACTTCCATGCGCCCAGTGTCCAGACTCCGCGATAATCGCGGTAGCCCTCGATGTCGACTCCATCGATGCCGCTGATCGCCGAAGCCACGCATTTCGTCATTGGCTGCTGCGATCGACGTACTGTTGGTCGATATCCCTCCATCATATTGCCGCCCGGATCCCGAAGCTGCACATTCAGAATCGAACGAGATCCTTCACGGTCCGGCAGGATACCACACAAAAACAAATCTTCATCCAAGCGACTGTTGGAAACCATCAGGCCCGATTTGTCAAAGGCATAGGTTTCTCCCGAATAGCCGAACTGCCCGAGCTGCAGAATTCTTGTAAATTCAAGCTCGGGACGAATCCGCAACGCAAGCACTCCGATGACTTCAAAATCGGTATCACGCACCGGCGCGCAGACGAGCATTGTGGGCACGCCGGAACGCAGACGTCCGGTTTCATCTTTCAGCATCACGACACTGCCAAATGGAGGCGTGATTGAGGCTTCGCCTTTGAGTGCTTTCTGGAAGAGTGTTTCAAACTCCGGAATAATCGCGCGGCCGATTAGTTCGTCAGTCGCCGCAGCAATTACCTTGCGAGACTTATCCGCGATAATGTAACCCGCGTAGTCATGCGATGACAGAGTTGGTCCCAGTTGCTTCGCCAGCAGCTTACGCAGCTCAATCACATCTATGGCCGGCACATCGCCAACCGTTGTTTCCTGGTGGTCGATCAATTTCTGGATACTGTCGCGAATCGCCTGATTGTTGGCCGTGGCTGTCGCATTGGCGATGTTGGTGCGAATCCAGTTGAGCAGCATTTCAGATTCAACGGACAGCAGTGACTCCAACTGCGACTGCATATTCGCGCGCATCGTGATCGAGATGGCACGACTCACGAAGAACCCGATCGTGCCAAGGAGTAGTGTGGCCACAATTGGCCAGATCCAGATTTGCTTGCGCAGGAACAGGCCCGTGCGCGACACCGCAGTGCCCAGCGACTTCGAGGCCCATGTCATTTGCGGATGCAGGGAGTTGCGAACGGCCGAGTCGCGTCGAAATAGTGAGAGGAGTTTCATTCTTTGCCACAGGTGTTCAGGGAGATCGGATGAGACGACGCCTGGCGTTCTACTTCGGAAAACGGCGCGCACTAAGAGCTTTGCGCGCCGCGATTTGCGTTAAGTATGCCCCGTGAATACTCTGGCGGGCCAGCAAAAAGGAGTTGGCGTAGGGCAGGATTCGCAACCGGAACTCGGCAGCGGCAGAATCATCGATACAGGATCATGTTGCATTCTGGCAACAACACGGATTCATTAGGCGCACTGGAATCCGGGGACTCATGTTCATCGCCGTAAGGATTTGGTTACGGGGCAGCGGAGTAGATCGTTTTCCAGTCATCCTTCATGCTGACCACAGTCCAGCCTTTTGACGCGGCCTCGTTGAGACCTTTGTCCAGCTTGCCGACATGCGATGAGCGGTCGTAGGCCCATTCCCGATCTGCGTCGGTGTGATGAACGATCAAGCCGAACCTTGGGCCGCTGCCGGATGTTGTCCATTCGAGCATTTCGAAGTCGCCGTCAGAATTTCCGAACGCCGCAATCGGACGTCGACCAATATGCTGTTGGATGCCGACCGGCTTGCCCGCTTTGTCGTCGATGAAGTTAATCTCTGGCAGTCGCACAAGGACAGGTCGACCGTCCTGCAGTTCAAAATTTGTACGGATGCTGCTTCCGATCACCTGCTCCGGCGGGATGCCATAAACTCGTTCCGTCCACGGCCGCATGAACTCGATTCCACCGCCAGAAACGATATAGGTCTTAAAGCCATTCGCCCGCAGGTAGGTCAGCAGTTCCAGCATAGGCTGATAGACCATCTCCGTATAGAGCCGCCCCGTGACAGGATGCTTTGCCGTTGCGATCCAATCCTTCACGATCAGCTCGAACTCTTCCGTGGTCAGGCCAGCATGTGTGGCCATGACCATTTCCAGCAACGCATGCTCACCGCCAGCCAGCGCGGCTTTTACGTCGCCTCGGAGGACAGACGCGAACGGTTCTTTGTCTTTCCACTCGGGATGCTTCGGTGCAAGTGTCTTGAGGCGGTCGAAGATGAAGAATGCCTGAAAGTACATCGGTTGTTCAGCCCACAGCGTCCCGTCGTTGTCAAACGTGGCGATGCGTTCTGCAACCGGCACGAAGTCGGGAGATCCTTCCGCGGTCACTCGATCCACAAAGGAAATGATCGACTGCTTTGCTTCGCCATCGTTCCACGACGGAAGCGGATCTTTGGCACGGACAGCACTGACGTTGCATACAAACGCCAGAAGACATCCACAGACGAGAAGCGTACTTCTGCGGTGAGCGAACACAGGATTCTTCGAGATGCGTGACAAGTGATTTCTCCATTCACTCCAGTCGCCGTGCGATGCTGATGAGTGCGTGGTCCTACGATGAATTCGATTTCGTTTAACGGCGAGCCGCAGGCGTAGGCGAAACAGGGCAACGACGCCTGCGGCTTGCCGTTAAACTAAACGACTAAATCACCAGGCTGGCCAACTCCAGCGGCTGATGTGGAGCACCCCAGGTTCAAAAATTTAAGAACCACTCGTTGTCGGCGCAAAAACAAAGCGGGATGCCGTACAACATGGCGACATCCCGCTTCTGAATTGATCCGGTGACAGTTACTGGCCGCCAGCCGTCATGTCCTTAATTTGTTTTTCGAGTGACTCCAGACTCCAGTCACCCGGTTTCTGGCTCGGTGGATAATCCTTCATTGTCATCAGGAATCGAGCAGCCACGGTCTGCATTGGTCCGAGCACATAGGCGCGGTCGATCATCCAGTCGTGGTAGGTATTTGAGTTCTCATAAGCTTTCTCAAACGGATCGCGGCGCAGATTGAACAGCAGCGGCAGACGCAGCTTAATGAACGGCTCACGCCAGACCTGAAGCTGATGCGCGCGGTTTTCGAGATACGTGGCTTTCCAGTCGCCGACACGGATCGACATCACGTTGCCGTCGTCACCAACATAGATAAACTCATTGCGCGGTGATGTTTCCGTTTTGCCGCTCAGGTAATCCATCTGGTTGTAACCATCGATGTAGTTCTTGTACTTGCGTCCGTTCAGTTCGACGCCCTTCAGCAGCTGTTCCTTAACGTCCGGCGCACCGGCGGCTGCGGCGAAAGTAGGCAGCCAGTCTTCGTGTGACACAATGCCATTCAAAGTCACGCCCGCCGGGAAGTGACCAGGCCAGCGGACGAACGCTGGGACACGGAAAGCACCTTCCCAGTTGGAGTTCTTCTCACCGTGGAACGGAGTCGTACCGGCATCGGGCCATGTGTTGTAGTGCGGGCCGTTGTCGGTTGAGTACATTACGATGGTGTCGTCACCAAGTTTCAGCTCGTCAACAAGCTTCAGCAGTTCGCCGACCATTGCGTCATGTTCAATCATGCCGTCGGTGTATTCGTCATTCCCTTTGTGACGATTTTCAGCCTTAACGTGGGTGCGGAAATGCATGCGAGTTGCATTCCACCAGCAGAAGAACGGTTGACCGGCTTCGTGTTGTTTTTTGATGAAGTCCTTTGCCACGGCCAGAGATTCTTCGTCGATTGTCTCCATGCGTTTTTTGGTTAGCGGACCAGTGTTCTCAATGGTCTGTCCGCCCTTGCCATCGGCTTTGGAGTGAATCACACCGCGTGGTCCGAAGACTTCGCGGAACGTCTTGCCGTTCGCGAGGACCATGTCGCCAGGATAGTCTTCCTGCTCTGGTTCTTCCTCCGCGTTGAGGTGGTACAGGTTGCCGAAGAACTCATCGAAACCATGCACGGTCGGCAGATGCTCATCGCGATCGCCCTGATGATTCTTACCGAACTGGCCTGTCGCGTAGCCGAGGCTTTTTAGAACAGTCGCCATCGTCACGTCGGTCTTCTGCCAGCCTTCTTTGGCTCCCGGCATACCGACTTTCGTCATGCCGCTGCGAACTGGAACGCTGCCGCTGATGAATGCCGCGCGACCTGCCGTGCAGCTCTGTTGAGCATAATAGTCGGTGAAACCAACGCCTTCGCGAGCGATTCGATCGATGTTTGGCGTCTTGTAGCCCATCATGCCACGGTTGTTGTGGCTGATGTTCCACGTGCCGATATCGTC
>CANHVD010000455.1 GCA_947463775.1 Planctomycetaceae bacterium
CACCCGGAAATGGATTTTCTGGGACCTCAAAGTCGCGGTGGCACATGTGTCACGATGCATCTTTACGTGGCCGACGCCGATGCCGTTTTTGCTCGCGCCATCGCCGCCGGAGCAAAAGAACTGAGGCCTCTGTGTGATCAGTTTTATGGCGATCGAAGTGGAGCCGTGACCGATCCGTGGGGCCATGTCTGGTCGATCGCTTCGCGAGTGGAAGAGATTACCTCAGACGAGATTCAGCGTCGATTTCAGGAACTTTACGGTGACTGACGCGTGATCTTCGCCTTCGTGATACGTTCCCTGCCCCGAGTCGACGGTTATAAAATGAGTACCGAGGTTGTTCAACGAAGGAAGCGCTCTCGCGGCCGGGTGTGGCTGTTTCGTTGCATCATGTCGCTGTTCGTCTACGGCGTCATTGAGCTGATCTCCGTTGGCGCGCTGAGAGTAACTCATGAGAGTGGCTCGTTGTCGATGTTGCATTTGTGGCAGAAGGACGTCGCCTCGGGCGAAAATGTTTCCGATGGTGCTTTTGAGACGATTCATCCGTATCTTGGATGGGTTCACAATCCTCAAAACCCGGGTGCGGAGAATGTTGGGAGTCGCAAAACGCCCGTTAACCATCTTGGATTTCGTGACGATGGAGAGAGCGTTTATCATCGAGCAGACGACGTGTTTATCGTTGGGATTGCTGGTGGCTCCGTCGCATTTCAGTTTTCGTGGGCGGCAGAAGAACTTCTGAAGCAGAAGCTCGCCGATCATCCTCGTGTTCGCGGTCGCCGAATACAGTTTGTGCGTTTGGCATTGTCGGGATACAAACAGCCTCAGCAACTGCTCGCGTACTCCTACCTGACTGCGTTGGGTGCCGAGTTTGACTTGATCATCAATATCGATGGCTTCAATGAAACCGTACTGGGGATTGAGGAAAACGCAGTCTCGAATACCGCGTTGAGTTATCCTCGTTCATGGCATGCCCGGTCAATTGTCATCACTGATCCTCGCAAGTCCGCCGATTCGGCTCGTCTGCTTAATCTGAGGGCGAAGCGTCAGGAGATGGCTCGAGATATCCTCGCGTCGCCCTTGAACTGGTCTCCCCTGATGAATCTGGTTTGGTATTTCAGGGACCAGAGGGCTCACAATGAGCTGACGGACCTTGGACTGGAAGTATCGAGGTCGAACCGATCAAGCTTTATCCATCATGGCCCCGCCAATTCAAAATCGAAAGCTGCGGTTGAGAACGAGGCCGTGGCAATTTGGCAGCGGTGTTCTTTGGCGATGCATCAACTTTGCCGGGCTAATGGAACTCTGTATCTTCATGTTCTGCAACCCAACCAATATGTCCCGGATTCGAAGCCTTTGACGGAATTTGAGAAGGAAAAATGCATTGATCCGGGCGGTTCAGTGGACATGACTGTTAAGGCTTTGTTCCCCCGACTCATGGAACAGGGCCGGAAAATGCGGTCGGACGGATTGGCCTTCAGCGACCAAACCCAAGTGTTTTCCGCAGTCACGGAATCCCTTTACGTGGATCCGTGGTGCCATTTCAACGAGGAAGGCAACAGATTGTTGTGCGAGGCCATCGTGCCGGAGATTCTCGTGCTTCTGGATCAGCAACAACCCCGCCAAATCGAAGAAAGGTGAACTTTTCGGTTCGGGCAGGCTCTTCCAGTTTGTGTGATTCGGGTGAATCTGCCCAAAATCAGGATCGAATGCGGACCGGCAAAAACATACACTACGACTCAGGAAACGCACTGTTCTGCGCGTGATGCACGCGGGAGCAACGTCCGAAGAATGGGGTACGGCGTTTCAGACGTTCGAAATTCGTCGTATTTCCACTGCGGAAATCACGACATCCGACTGGAAAAGTCGGGTTCTTTGTCCAATTGAACACTAAGAAGTAAGGGTCACGACGTTGGCTACTGTCGAAAAAGCTACGCAGACAATCAACGGCGCTCAGATTTTGATCGAGATGCTGGTCCGGCTGGGTACGGACACGATTTACGCTTATCCCGGTGGATGCAGCATGCCGCTGCACCAGGCTCTGCGTGAGCAGCGGGATCGAATTCGCACCATT
Source organism: Planctomycetaceae bacterium (assembly GCA_947463775.1). GTDB lineage: Bacteria > Planctomycetota > Planctomycetia > Planctomycetales > Planctomycetaceae > SXXK01. The sequence continues at coordinate 2,069 of CANHVD010000455.1, forward strand.
CTGCCTCGCCATGAGCAGGGCGGTTGCTTCGCGGCTCAGGGGATTGCTCGCTCAACCGGTCAGGTTGGGGTCTGTATGGCAACCAGCGGTCCGGGAGCCACTAACCTGGTCACCGGGATTGCTGATGCCAAGCTGGACAGCATTCCGCTGATTGCAATTACCGGCCAGGTTCCTCAGGCGGTGATTGGCAGCGATGCGTTCCAGGAAACGCCGATGGTCGAAGTTTGTCGAGCCATCACTAAGCATCACTACATGATCACGGACGTTCGTGACGTGGCTCGGATCGTGAAAGAAGCTTTTCACATTGCTTCCACAGGACGCCCTGGTCCCGTTCTGATCGACGTTCCGAAAGACGTTCAGCTCGATTCCATTCCGCTTAGCGACGTTGACTTCGATCCTCCGATGAATCTTCCAGGCTACCGTCCGGAAGTTCGCGCGATTGCTCCGGAACAGGTTCGACAGGTGATCGCTGCCATTCGCCGCTCGAAGCGTCCTGTGCTTTACGTGGGCGGTGGTTGCATCCAGAGCGAAGCGTCGGAAGAACTGACCAAGTTTGCAGTTCGAACCGGGATCCCGGTTGCAATGACGGTGATGGGGCTTGGGGTTTTCCCAGGAACTCACCCACAGTCTTTGCACATGCTGGGAATGCACGGAACTGTTTACGCCAATTATGCAGTCGATCAGTCAGACCTGCTGCTGGCGTTTGGTGTTCGGTTCGATGACCGAGTGACCGGCAAGCTTGAAGAGTTCGCCAAGCACGGCAAGATCGTGCATATCGATATCGACCCTTCAGAAATCCACAAGAACAAAGAAGCTCACATTCCGATTCATGCGGATGTCAAAGAAGCTCTCGTGGCTCTGAATGCCGCTCTGACCCAGGAAGATATTCCGGATCTGAGCGAGTGGTCTCATCAGATTGCTGGCTGGAAAGCCAAGTTCCCTCTCGGCTATGCCGATGCTGGTGACGCAATTCTGCAGCAATATGCGATTGACGAGCTTTGGCGTCAGTCTCACACCATGGACACTTACATCACAGTGGGTGTGGGTCAGCATCAGATGTGGGCTGCTCAGTTCTATAAGTTTGATAAGCCTCGTCGTTGGCTGAGCAGTTCTGGTCTCGGAACAATGGGCTTCGGTCTACCAGCAGCGATGGGTGTTCAGACCGCTCATCCGAACGCAATTGTCGTTGACATCGACGGCGATGGTTCGTTCCAGATGAACATTCAGGAACTGGCCACCCTGCATTGTGAAAAGTTGCCGGTCAAGATTCTGCTGCTCAATAACCAGCATCTGGGGATGGTCGTGCAGTGGGAAGATCGGTTTATGTCCGGTCGCCGTGCGAACACATATTTGGGACCGATTGATCATCCGGAAGCTCTGGGTGAAGGCGACGGTTCAATGCCTGACGAAACGTTTCCAAACTTCGTGGCGATTGCCAAAGGTTACGGAGTTCAGGCGAAGCAGGTTCGCAGCAAGGCCGAGTATCCAAAAGCCCTCGCAGAAATGCTGGCCAGCAAAGAACCATACCTTCTGGACGTTATCTGTCCTTATCAGGAACACGTTCTGCCAATGATCCCAAGCGGTCGTACTGTCCGTGAGATCATTATCGAGTGATACTTGCTGGTTATTGATCACACACATCGAAGCACTGCCCCGATTTGGAGCAGTGCTTTTTTTTGCTCTACTGATCTTACAGGCCGTCGGATGTCATAGTCATCATCGCCCGTTGGTCGGTATTTCCGTTGTGTGTTCGCCGATGTCATGTGCATCCACAGCGAAGTTTGCGAACTGCAGCGTTGAGTTGCGATCAAACCATTCTCGAATCACGGGCGTGGCATCTTCACTGTACGCGGGCTTGACCATCATCGTACGGCCATCGGTGATTTCTCGAATCTCCCCGTCCTCGATAATCATCGTCCCATGGCTGAACACATAACGCGGCATGCGGAACATGGCTTCAATATCCGCCTGGCAATTGTAAACAGTGACATCAGCGTCCGCGCCGGGGCCAAGATGCCCCTTGTGCTTTAACCCCAGCATGCGTGCTGGAGATGCTCGCGTAATGATGGCGATTTCGTTCAGGGTATATTCGCGAGTCAGCTCCGCCAGCGTGCAGTGCTGTCGAATCTTCTGCGGAAGCCTTTTCATGAACTCTTCACGACGCGATCGTTCCATCAGCAGCGCGATGATCTCCGGGTAGGCCAGAAATGATCCGCCGTTGGGATGATCAGTGCTCATGGCAATCCGCCATGGGTCATTGACCAGCAGGTACCATTCGAGTCCGATTGCCCACTGCAGAGAATGCACAAAGCTGCTGTCGCGATAAGTGATGGGCACGATGCCGCAGCCACCTTCCAGCTCGACGTCACCACTGAACCATTTTCCGCCCGTGACTTTGTGAAGATAGTGCCCCAAAGGCCCGTCTCCTGTCATGGATGTCGTTTCACCGAACATCACCTGCCCCACGTCGACGGTCAACAACGGATGGTTGTTAACATAGTCGGCCAACGCGGGAACCTGTGAGCAGAACGTCGACTGATCATCGAGGCTGCCGCCGTAACTGTGAAACTGAATATGCGTCAGATGGGCTCGTGAGCCATCAAGAGACTTCATGGTCTCCAGAGTCGTGGTCCAGTTCCCCGGGATTCCCAGGTGATTGCAGTGGATATGTACGGGATGAGGCAAGCTGAGGCGATCCGCTGAGCGAGCCAACTCCGTCAGGATCTGGCGAGGAGTCACGTTGTGGTGAGAAACGATTTCATCCAGACCACAGTAGCCATCGCCTCCGCTTTTCCACATCTCAACGCCACCGGGATTCACCAGCTTGACCGCGTAACCACCAGTGGAATTCAGCAGCCATGCCACGGAGGCATCGATCAGTTCGGGACTTTGCTTCGCGATTTGCTCCATGATCAGATGGTTGTTGCCCATCATCACATAGAAGCCTTTGTCGATGATGGGAGTATCCTGAAGCTCGTCATGGGCGTGTCTTGCACCAATTGGTGGGACAGCCGCATCAAAAGCTGTTGTGTATCCCAAGCCTGCGTACAGATAACCTGTCGTGTAGGTGCTGGGGACAGTGCCCAGAGTTCCGGAGCGAGTCAGATTGGTGCGAGCCATGACTCGGGCACGGCGACGCTGCTCCGGCAGCATTTTGCGAGCGGTGTTGACCTTGGGACCGGCGATGTGACAGTGCATATCGACACCGCCCGGCATGATGATCATGCCCGTCACGTCAACAATGATTTCGGCTCGAACATCCGGATTCTCGGGGGCCGCGATAATGCGACCGTCCTGCATC
>CANHVD010000456.1 GCA_947463775.1 Planctomycetaceae bacterium
AAGATTGTCAGGACAGACGATTCGCCATGGGAAGTTCAGCGTCTGCATCAGGAAGAGAGTTACGATGGACTTGCCTGGGCCAATCAGATTGCGAAACGAGGCTATGCAGTTCTGGTTCATGACACCTTTCCGTTTGGCAGTCGACGTGTGCATGTTGCGGACGTCCCACCAAATATCCGCGCGGGCGGGGTCGATCCGGATCCGCAGGACCTGGAGGGCATCGCGAAGTACAACCGCTTCGCAGGACAGCATGAGCACATCATGGAGAAATCACTGCTGAGTGCCGGAACCACCTGGCCGGGCGTTTATCTGGTGGAGGATCAGCGGGCACTTGACGTGCTTTGCCAGCGGCCGGAAGTCGATGCCAGCCGCGTTGGTTGTGCGGGGCTCTCCGGAGGCGGCATGCGAACCGTTTTTCTGGGCGGACTCGATGATCGTATTCGCTGTGCGGTGGCTGTCGGATTCATGTCGACGTGGCGTGATTTTCTGCTGCACAAGTGCTTTACGCATACGTGGATGACATACGTTCCGCTATTGCCAAAGGACCTGGATTTTCCAGAAATCCTTGGACTGCGAGCCCCCGCGGCGACCATGGTTCAAAACTGCAATGAAGACTCACTGTATACGCTTAGTGAAATGCAGCGTGCCGATACGATGCTCAAGGAGGTTTTCGAACGGGCAGGAGCAAAGGACATGTATCGCGGCATGTTTTACCCAGGCGGACACAAGTTTGACCGACCGATGCAGGAAGACGCCTTTGCGTGGTTCGACAGCCATCTCAAGTGACGTAACACCGCAGTTCATTATCAGTCGCGGAGTCGCGACCCTGAGCTTGTTAGACCAATGAGTAAGTGCGAAGGTGATTGTCCACATGGGCCACGGCAACCTGTTTGCCGTCCGGTGACAAACTCATTCCACGTCCGTCGTTCTTCAGTTGCAGACGGAAGAATTCCTCGGCCGAGTCGCCCTTCCAGAAATAGAGCCAGCCTCCACCGCCTCCGCCGGAAACACCAACCCAGAAGCCGTCTGGATGCCAGGCCAGTCCCCAGGTGGTTCCTGTGACTTTGTCTTTGGACTGCAGAACGAGATCCAGTTTTCCATCGGCAGGGTTCACAAGAGCGACGATGATTTCCCCCACGCCCGCGAACGCATTCGAGACTTTTGTAATTCCTCCCAGAGCAATCTGACCGCCATCGCCTCGCAGCGCAATACTGCGAGCTCCACCGATGTCCGCTCGAAACGTCGTGTCATATCCATGCAGTTGCTCGACAGTCACGAGAACCCGAGGCTTGTCCGTATCAAGTGCCCAGGCGTTGACCACGCCCTTGAGGTCGCATGAAAACAACTGGCGGGAATCCTGAGAATAGACCAGGTTGTAGACGTGATTTGCGTGCCCGGAAAACTCACGAACGAGCGTTCCAGTGGCCGCATCCCAGACCTTGACCAATCGATCATTGCCGCACGTTGCGACATGTTTTCCATCAGGACTCACTGCGATCGCTCGAACCCAGCCCTGATGCGCTTCGATAATTCGCGATGGTTCCGGCTTCTCAGCAGAAGCTGGCCAGTAGATCAGCCGACCATCGTATCCTCCGCTGTAAAGTGTCGTTCCATCGAGAGATGATCCGAAGGCACGAATCCAACTGTCGTGCGCGGCCAGTGTGACCTTCTCGCCGCTGGCCGGATCGACGCGATGAACCAGAAAGTCCTCCGCGCCGCAGAAGACAAAACGCGACTGCGGATCCCAGTGGCACGAGGTCAGCGGGCGATCGAGTTTGAATTCCATCAGCAGCTTCGTCTGTTGAGGATTGACGGTTGCGTTCGCGGTCATGTCAACAACTCCGCAATGGCACCTCGCGAAGGATCGGCCACCGGAAATGTTCGTCCGGCGATCTCGAATTCACCCATCGAATCGACTCCGACAGCCTGAAGGATCGTATGAAAGATGTGACCATGATCCACCACACGATCGGTGACTTCAGTTCCGTTGGCGTTGGTCTTGCCAATCACGGCCCCAGGCTGAATGGATGAGCCGCCAAGCACAACACTCCAGGCCGTTCCCCAGTGATCACGTCCATACGTCTTGTTGATCTTTGGAGTGCGTCCAAACTCGCTCATCACGCAGATAAGTGTGTCGGCTAGTAATCCGCGATCCGCCAGATCAGCGACAAGCGTTGCAAATGGCTGATCAAATTCACCGAGCTGCTCAATGTGAAAGTCGAAGTTCTCATGATGCGTGTCATAGTCGGCATGGTTGACCTGAACGTAAGGAACTCCGTGCTCCAGAAGTCTCCTGGCCAGCAGACAGTGCTTTCCAAACTGGCTCGTGCCGTATCGCTCCTGATCGCTTGCAGTCTCTCGGCTGATTTCAAAAACATGCCGGTTAGCCAGTAACTCGCGAGCCTGATCATAGGAAAAGTTATAAGCCTCGGTTTCTGCTGTGCGACGTCTCCGTAAGAATCGCTCGTTCGCTCGTGCACGAACAGCATTTCGTCGGATGTCGGCATCGTCGGTGATATCGCCGGGGCGATCGTCAAACTTGGGAGGATTGCCATCATAAAGTGCCATGCTGGCGAAACGTGGCCCGAGGTACGCGGCGGAGTGAAATTCCGACTCCACATTTCTTCCGCCGGGAGAACTGCGAATCAGGACATGCCCCGGCAGCACAAATGTCTCTGGCATCAGGGATCGAGCGGTTACTGCGCCGAGGTGAGGAAAATCAACGCCCGGCATCCGCCCGTGTCCGGTTGTCATCTCCGTGACACCGCGGGCATGATCACCGTTTTTCGTATCAAGGCTGCGCACGATCGACAGGCGATGCATCTGCTTTGCAGTGTGCGGCAGAAGTTCGCAAATATGCATTCCGGGCACCGAAGTTGGAATGGCTCGAAACGGACCGCCAGTATCTGTATTCGGTTTGGGATCCCACGTTTCCAATTGGCTCACACCGCCATGCAGAAAGATGTTGAGAACCCGTTTGCTCTTCGCCTGAACCTGTTCAGCGATCGCCGTCCGTGATGTAATGATGTCGCCAAGGCCAGCGGCCAGGCCAACAGACCCCATCGCCGTTCGGTTCAAAAACGCGCGACGGCTGAGTCCATGTTCCGTCGATCCACACGGGTGATGACGCTTCATAACAATCCCCGGTATTGATGCTTTGGGAGGCTGGTGGGGCGGGAGGGACCGTGATGGTAGCCTCAAATGAGGCTCAGAACAACAGCCAAAGCAGCCGTCATACCCCATCTCCTTGCGATAATCTCGCAGGAAATGTCCGTAATTGGCGGCGAATCGGGCCATTACGTCGACACCAACCAGGCACTGCGAATGCCGAGGGATTGGCAAATTGACTCACGAACAGCCCCGACCCATCAACCGCATCGTCACGCATTGCCTTTAGTGTTGCTTTGCTTTTCGACGCAGAGTTCGATGCAGAGATAGAAGAACGGTCTGTTGGGGCCATTTGGAATCAGAAAGCAACTCCTCTGGTAAACCTCGAGCGAGGCGTCTCAGGTCGCGAGCGAACTGACAAATGCCGATGATGCCGCAGGCCTTACTTTGATCGAAGCAGCATTCGGATTTCTTTCAGTTCCTTCAACACCGTTTCATGTTGTGATTTTCGCTCAGCCGCATCGATGGCCCGTTGATTCTCCGACAGCGAATGCAGACGCACCAGTTCCTGAAGAACAGCATTGTCATGCATCGTTTTCACACTGCCCGAAACTAACTCGCTGCACTGTGGATCGCTCGCAGGCTCCCTTGACGCATCAATTTTGATGTCAATGTCGATGGTCAGTTCGGACTTCAGGCATTCGAGATAACTGGCCTTCACCTGCCGCTCACCTTTGGATGAGTCGTGGTAAACTCCAATGACCATCACGTCATCATCGTGATGCATTTTTCCCTTAACTTTACGTCCAATCTCAACGGGGAATCGAATCATGGATCCATCGGCGAGAATCAATCCGTCGATTTCCCCGTGACGATTCTTACGCAGCTTTTTGAGCTTTCCTCGAATCTCCACCGCCTCGCCCTCCTGAGTTTCTTTATGGTTCTCATTCGAGACCATCAACCTTGCGGCTTCTTTTTGGTCCTTCGCGGTGCTCTTCGTTTTTTTTGCCATGCTGTGCTCGCCATTCTAAGGTGGGAAGAGTTTCGATGTGGTGCTGAAGCACTATGGCTGATTTCGCCGCCGATAGACAATCGCAGCGTGTAGCATAACGCCCAGGCCCCAGCCCAGCAGCGGCCAGTAGAACCACAGCTTCTCGGAGTTTCGCGTCAGATTGAGCGTTGTGAGCCCTGTGTTCACGATCAAGAAGACAATCAGATGAATCCACAGCCCCTTGATTCGCTCCTGATGTGTTTTTGGTGGATGCTTCGTGGTCTTTGGCATGCTTGGCACTTCCGAACTTGTCAGAGAAGATTTCAACAGATGTGCTCCCACTGCTGCGCAGTGCGAACTGATTATGCTTTGCACGGGCCGCGTCCTACCACGGCTGTTCGCGAACAAATGCATTGTCCGTTTCGCCCGGCTTGATGACAGCCTTCGCAGGCGAATCAGATGGAAATCTTTCTGGAAGAGCATCCACCTCAGATCGACTCATCGACTGAAGATCTTCCTCTGACAAGACCGTCCCGGAATCAATCAGACTCGATGCGACAGAGACAGGAGTCTGCGTGCCGACTTCAACGGCCGATTGGATGAATTCGTTGTGTGACATGTTGTTCCCCGAATTAAACAGACTGAGTCGATATTGTTTACTCGCTGGCAACTCGCACGATCAGTTTGCCGAAGTTCCGGCCTTCGAGCAGTCCGATGAAGGCGGCCGGAGCGTTCGGAAGACCCTCGATGATGTCCTCACGAAACTTCACTTTTTCGTCCCGCACCCACTCACTCATCTGAGTCTGAAACTCCTCGAATCGATCTCCGTAGTCATCGAAAATAATGAAGCCCTTGAATGTGAGGCGTTTGGTTAGAATCGTACGCATCAGCAGCGATAATCGATCGGGGCCCTTGGGCAGAGCCGTCTCGTTGTAAGACGAGATCAGACCGCAGACAGGAACACGAGCCTTCGTTTTAAGCAGCGGCAGCACGGCATCTAAGACAGCTCCACCGACACCTTCGAAGTAGATATCGATACCCTCATAGCAGGCGGCGGCAAGTTCCTGAGGAAAGTCCGTGGCGCGATGATCAATACACGCATCGAAGCCCAGTTCGTTAGTCACATACGCACATTTTTCCGCACCGCCAGCAATACCGATGACTCGACATCCTTTAAGACGAGCAACCTGGCCCACAACTGAACCGACAGCACCACTGGCGGCCGCGACAACGACCGTTTCTCCCATTTGCGGTTTGCCGATGTCCAGC
>CANHVD010000457.1 GCA_947463775.1 Planctomycetaceae bacterium
CGGAATGGCCCGATAATCAGGTCGACCTGAGGTGGGAAAGAACTGCTTCCTGTTCTAGCTCGTCCTCGCTCTAACTCAGAAACCAGCAGCTTCCGAGAGCACCCTCTCTCGGAAGCTGTTTTCGTTTACGCTGGCAAAAATTGCAGAACTGGTACCGGATAAAGTTTTCGACTCTCTGGAGACAAGCCATCGTTTGACCACCAGAATGCAAGCGGTCTCATCGCCGATTCGAATTTACAGACTCTGCTCTGTTCAGAATCTCTGACGAGACAGGTTTCCGGAGATTTTCCATCGGCTATCCATTTAACGACGTAAGCAATAGGCGTCCTGAACTTCTGTAGAACGCTGGGCTTGTTTCAGATAGCTGGCGTTCTGAGGTTGTTCGTATGGAATTGTGATTGAATTGGCTATTGTTGTCTGACTGACCACATCGGAAAGGCATTACTGTTCTGAGCTTCTGTGGAGCCAATGTTGAACTCCGACTCTGCGAAACGAAAAGAAATACCACTGTGGTTGCGGATCATCGCCGCAGGATGCATGGTGTTTTTTCTTTATTGGTGGTTCCGGCAACCTCTTGAAGCAACCGAGCTAAAGAGGTCTGATCTGTGGTTGATGTTGGCGGACACCGTTCTGGGCGTTGGGGATTCTGGAGCCGATTCTGAAGCTGCGATGCCTGCATCCGGACTGCAGTTTCTGCCTCAAAAACTGCGACTGCTCGGTTGGGCGTTCGTTATGCTTTGTCTTGCCTGCTGCCACGGTTTGGCGATTGTTCGCAGGCTGAATCTGGGTTTGCGGTTTTACAGAACTGAACGTATCGCGCTGATCGGAGGAATTGGGCTCGCGGTTCAGTCGCTTATCACACTCTTTGCTGGTCTTGCTGGACAACTCAACCCAATAGCAATTTGCCTTCCCTCGGTTGTGAGCCTGTTGGTGGCATGTCGCTTCGGAAGTTCTGAACCGTTGGTCCTGAAAAGTCGTTCAAGCACTGCGGTTCTCATGCGTCCGCCCAGCCTGCTTGTGGCTATTGTCCTGATGGTCATTGTTCCATTTGCCATTTATCTCTTGTTAGGCTCATTATCACCACCGACAGACTTCGACGTCCGTGAATATCATCTGCAGGGGCCCAAAGAGTGGTTTCAGCAGGGACGCATCTCCTGCTTGAGACACAATGTCTATACCAGCTTTCCTTTTCTCAGTGAAATGTTGCCTCTGACGGCCATGGTGTTGGTTGGCGATTGGTGGGAAGGCGCTTTGGCAGGGCAGGCTGTGCTGGCGTGTTTTCAGTTGTTGACGGCTTGTGTTGTCTTTGCAATTTGTACTCGCTGGCTCAGCGTTTCGGTTGCGTGGCTGGCAACTCTCATTTATCTGACAACGCCATGGACATTGAGGATATCCCTCATTGCTTATGCCGAGGGATCCCTGACCTTCTACCTGATCAGCTCGGCGATGGTTGCATTCTGGTTGAAGGAACAGATAGGTCATCGTCACGCAACATCGTTTTTGGCGGGCCTGTTGGGTGGATGCGCGATGGCTTCCAAGTATACCGGGCTCGTCTCTGTTATTGCTCCAACTGCGCTGATCATCTGCTGGGCATTGTTTTGTCCATCAGTGAAGGATCCGCTGGGTTCGCATGGTGAGATCTCTCTCAGGGGCAGGCTGCGGAGCCTGATTCCGGCGATGGGCTACTTCGCCGTGGGAGTATCGTTGATGATCGCTCCCTGGCTCTTCAGAAATTTATACGACACCGGCAATCCGGTTTATCCTCTGGGCTATTCGATTTTTGGCGGCTCGGAATGGTCGCCTGAAATGAATGCTCGCTGGATTCCCGCCCACTCGTCCCGTGAGCACAGCCTTGCTCTGCTTCCGCGCCACTTCATGGACGTGGCTGTTTACAATATGTGGACCAGCAGTCTTTTGTTTGCGCTTTCAATTCCTGCGATGCTGCTGATTCGTCGCATTCGCACGGTGCGTACCAGCTTCCTTCTGATTGTATGGGGATTTGCGACGTGGTGGGCATTGACTCATCGAATTGACCGCTTCTGGATTCCTCTGATTCCCCTACTGAGTATCACTGCAGCCTGCTCATGGCTGCTGCATTCGTCAGGTCTCTGGCGAGGTTTTCTGTCCGTGTTGATTACCGCCGGCACAAGTTACAACGTCTACTTCTGTACGTTGGCGCTGGTAGGATTTCACGCAGGCCTGATGGATCCCGATGCCGCGAGAAAGTTGACGATTCGATCTGATATTCAAACGCTAAACGCCACGCTGCCTTCAACTTCGAAGGTGCTGATGGTTGGTGACGCAGAAGTTTTTGATGCAACGTTTCCGCTTGTCTACAACACCGTTTTCGACGACAACATTTTTGAGGAATGGACTGTCGACTCCTCTGACATCATGACGCCGCTCCGAGAGCGCAGAATGTTGCCCCCTGAAGAGATCCGTCATATTTTGAAGTCACAGCGGATCACACATGTCTTTGTTCATTGGGGTGAGATACTCCGTTATCGCCTGCCTGATTCGTATGACTATACGGCCTATGTGCAGCCGAATCGATTCAGCGAGCTCGTGTCAGCAGGAGTTCTTGCGCCGCCACGAGTCATGCTTGAGCGGCCTTGGGCCTCTCTCTCGGCTGTGGAGCAGAAGACCGTCAGTTCGTGGGTGGGATACGAGAGCCTTCTGAATCATAACGCGTTCTCAATCGTCCAGTTGTACGAGGTCGCTGAATAAAGCAGTCCCTCGAGTTGTGGTGATTGAGGAGGCGAGAAATCTCTACGATAGGCGCCAGACTCGTCGCATGATCCATTCAAATGCCAGCAACGTGACCAGTAAAAACATCAGCCAGCCTCGATCCCATAAAGTTCGCAACTGCTCATCAACGATGATTGGTTGACTTTGATCAGGCAGCAGAGAGGGCAGTGTCGAGATTTCCGAAAGGCTTAGATAACGCCCCTGAGTGTCTCGAGTGAGATTTGAGAGAAGCTCAACGTTCTGAGTCGGGTTTTGAGCTTCCAGATTTGGGACAACAACGTCAATTGTCGTCTGAAGCACGTCTGAAGATTCCGGAACCGGAACAGAGATACGATAAGCGCCTGACCGGGGCGGACGAAAGCTGTTGACATATTGTCCCGCGCCGCGTCCATCCGCGTTAAGTCGGTCTGGAACGTTAATTGTGCGACCTTCCGCATCAACAATAGACATCGGAACCGAATCTGTTACGAGCGGCTGAAGTCGAGCATCATAGAGTTGTGCGCGAATACTTACGGGTTGACCGGGAGCAACCTCTGTTCGATCCAGCAGCAACAGTCCTTTGGCGGTGCCTCGGCTTCTTCGTCCCTGGCCAACCTCCCGAATCAGGCTGGTCCAAAATCGCTGATGTCCTTCAGGAGAGATTTCTCGCAGACGCCATGTTTCTGCCGAGCCAACAAATACTGTTCGTCCAGTCCCGTAAAACTGAGATGCCAGGAAAGGAGGTTGGCCGAGTTCAGTTCGAGCTCGAGGATTTCCGTATTCAATGAGTACGACGGCACCATCACGAATTCCCCGGACGGGGTATGATCGATAGATGCCTTTGAATGTGGACCAGAGGTCTACGCTGGCATTTCCTGTTGCGTCAGCGATCTTAAGAAATTCTGTGGTGCGTCCTTCAGGAGTCAATGTCACAGGCCAAGGCTCATCAGCAAGTTGCGACAACTGCATATCCGGTAGCATTCGATTCAGGAGCACCGGGTACAGCACATTCACATCGCGAAACGAATCTGGCTCCTGAGCAAGTTTTGGGGTGAAGATTTCACCAGCGATAACGACGAGACCACCGGAATGTTCAGAGACCCAGCGATTCAAAAATGTCTGTTGTTCTGCAGACAGTCGACTCCAGTCCGGGTCGAATGCGACGATGACGTCGTAACCGAAAAGTTCGGCCTCTGTGGTTGGAAACTTTGTCAATAAAGTTTTGGCTTCCTGCGATACGAAGCCTACATTTTCGTCCGTCACAGACTGCAGCCAGACATCGGACTCAATCCCACTGTGCCGGAACAACGCGTTTCGAACGAATTGATAGTCTCTCATGGGACCGCTGGAAATCAGCAGTACTTTCATCCGACGGTCAGTGACTTCGATGGTACGACGACGTTCATTGTCGTCAGTTGTCATCTCGGTAATGCCGGTCGGCGATTCAATTTGAACGACAAACTCATATTTGCCGGGCACAGTGAGTTGCTGATTGAATCGCAGTGAGATGGGTAATGTGTCTTCTACAAAATCGATTGACTGTTCACTCACCTGCCGCCGGTCTTTACCATCGCTGTCTGCTGATTGCTGAAACAATCGGACTGTGCCTTTCTGGCCAGCAGAGCCGGTTCCCTGCACTATGACGTTGATATCAAAGGGGTCACCCTGGTGGACGTCCGTCGGTGATTGCATTCCAGCAATCCATAGGTTCATTTGGGGCTTCTGGCTGCCAAGTCCGACCGTGATGAGTCTTGTTCCCGAGCGTTCCGCGCGAACTCGAGCCGGTTCTGTATCCAGGCCTGCATTAGTCCGACCGTCTGAGACAACAACAACTCCACTCAGCGTACGCCCTGATAATTGACCAATCATCTGATAGAGCGATTCACCAAGTCGAGTTTCTGCACCTCGTGGCTGGAGGATTGTGTTCCATCGAGTGAGAGATGCAGGGGCTTCAATCGCGTTTGCTGCATCTGATGTTGGTTCATCCAGATTTACGGTCGCCAGAGAAGAGCTATCGCCAGACTCAGGATCTTTGTTTTTTGAATCGACGAAGCGAACCGTTTCATCACTGGCAACGGCCAGTGGACCTGCCAATTGAGAATCAAAAGAGTAAACCGTTACCGCGTGAGTTCTGCTCAGTTCCTTCAGGACGCCTGATGTCACAAGCGATTGAAGAGCAGCGTTGGCCCGGGAATTGACCTCAGGATTTGGAGTGGTTGATGCAGGTTCCGCTTTGCTGTCTGTTTTCTCTGGAGTCGAAGTTGCGTCCATGGCTGGAAACGCCATGGACAATGAGGTATCCAGAAGAATCCCAACGCGAGATTTCTCGACTCGACTGAGTTGTGTTCGACGCTGCGGATTGAGCACGATAAACAGGACGAGGGCCAGAACGACTAAACGAGGAACGAGTAATACGATGCGTGCCTGTCGACTCAGGAATCGCGAGTCTCGTAGTGAAGTTCTGATCGTCAGTGCCAGCAGCGATATCAGGCCGACGAACAGCAGCAGAATTCCGGCGGTCGATTCTGGCAAGTCCAATTCAGTCGTCTGAAAAGACTGCGAATCGACCTGAGTGCCGACCTC
>CANHVD010000458.1 GCA_947463775.1 Planctomycetaceae bacterium
ACCGGTGTGGAGCGCGACATCGACAAACGGCGATGGCGGATGAGCATCCCAGGTTCGACCTGGAGACCGCAGAACGTTATCGTCAGCAGGATCTCCGGCAGCGACAGGCGTCGAAGCCGGGTTGAGCGTCGAGAATCGTCGCTCCGTTGCCCGAATGATTTGGACAATAGCATCTGTGGAAGAACTGCGTCGAAGACTGGTTGAGGATCTCAGCGACACGATCGAAGGCGAATTGCGAGTCGATCCGGCGGCTGTCGCTGTGTTCTCGTCGGACGCCAGTCTGTATGAGATCGAGCCGATCGCTGTCGTGTTCCCGCGTCAGGCCCGCGATGTGGAAGTGATCGCGGCTTACTCGGCCGATAATAATATTCCGCTGATTGCTCGCGGTGCTGGTTCCGGGCTCGCGGGAGGCGCGATTGGGCGCGGGATTGTCATCGATTTTTCTCGCCACATGAATCGTGTGCTGTGGGTGGATGGTGATCGTGTTCGAGTTCAACCGGGTGTTGTACGCGAACAGTTGAATCGAGAACTTCGCAAGCACGGTCGTTACTTTGCACCGGATCCTTCTAATAGCCGTATCACAACCATCGGGGGAATGCTGGGTGTTGATGCGGCAGGATCTCATGCTGTTCGCTACGGGTCGACTCGGGACCACGTTGAAAGCATCGAATGCGTTCTTTCCGGCGGACAGCGAATAGAGCTGGGGCGTGAACCGCTGCAACTGGATCCTTCTGCCTATCCCCGCATGGTCGATCTTGAACCTGTCGGCGGTATCGCCGGCGGTGGAACTTCTGTTGGTGCGACTGTCAGCACGGCGGTCAGATCAGATGCGTTGAAGTTGTCAGCTTTGACGTCAGCTACTCGTCGCGCGGATCTGATTCAGCGAGTCGGCTCGCTGCTACAGGAATTTGAGCCGGTCATCAAACAGTATCAGCCGCCTTTGCTACGAAACTGTTGTGGCTACATGCTGCGTGGGATTCGCCAGATGCAGGAGCTTGATCTGGCTCGCATGCTGGTGGGTTCGGAAGGTACGCTGGGACTGTTCACCGAGGCGACTCTGTTCACAATGCCGCTGCCTTCATTTCGGGCTGCAGCCTGCCTGATGTTCAAATCGCTTGAACAAGCGGTATTGGCAATGCAACTTCTTCTGCCGCTGGAACCCAGTGCCTGCGATTTGCTGGACCGTCGAGTTCTGAGCCTGGGACGAGGATCAGATCTGCGTTTTCGAGACATGATTCTGCCGGAAGCCGAGGCGGGACTAATCATTGAATTCCCCGGAGGCAGTGAACGAGAGATACGCGAGCGTCTCAGAGATGCTCAGACGCTGCTGAGAGACCGCGAGATCGACTTTCAGATTACTCGAGAAGCCACGACTTTGGAAGATGTGGAACTGCTCTGGGCTCTGCCTTCGCAGGTGGTGTCTTTGCTGGCTAGCTTGAAAGGTTCGTCGCGACCGTTGCCGTTTGTCGAAGATGTCGCGGTGCCTCCGGCGAAGCTGGCTGAGTTTCTTGTGTCGGCCCAGCGAATTTTTCAGAAGCATGAAGTCACCGCGACGTTGTACTCGCATGCGGCTTCCGGGCAATTGCATTTTCGTCCGATCCTTCCCGTGCCCGACAACGGAGAAGACACAAAGATTGAAGCCATCGCCAGAGATCTATATCGGCAGGTTGTCCAGGTCGGCGGATCGATCAGCGGAGAACATGGTGACGGCCTTTCTCGGACGGCCTTTATCAGAACGCAATACGGCCCGCTGTATCGTGCGTTTCAGCAATTGAAGGAAATCTTCGATCCTCTGAAATTGATGAATCCGGAGAAGATCATCAGCAATGATCCTCAGTTGACAGTCAAACATCTCCGCCGAATTCGACCTCGCGAAACGGTTGGGACTAATTCCACAGGCGGCTCGTTGCTTCCGATCATGCAGTTCGCCTGGAATGCCCACGAAGCCGCCGACACAGCCAGCCGTTGCAATGGATGCGGCACTTGTCGCGTGCAGAGCGAACCTTCAAGGATGTGCCCGTTCGTTGAGAATGACGGCAACGAAGAGTTATCGCCGCGCGCCAAAGCGGATTTATTCCGGCTGGCGATGTGTTCAATCTCGGGCAAAGAACTGCTGGCCGATGATTCCACAAAGACGATTCTGGATAGCTGCTTCAATTGCAAACAGTGTCAGCTCGACTGCCCGTCGGAAGTCAATATCCCGCATCTCGTGCTGGAAGCTCGCGCGCAACATGTGCAGGCACATGGACTGAGCAAAACGGCATGGTTGCTGTCGCGAGTTCATACCTATGCTCGCATGGCGTCTCGTTTTTCGTTTCTGACTAATCGTCTGCTGAAGAACACCTGGTTTCGGAAACTTCTGCAGCGATTCGTAGGCATCGCGTCTGCTCGACGTCTGCCGAAGTTCGCAAGAACTCCGTTCCTGGCGTCCTTGCGAGTACAGCGTGAGGACAATTCGGGAAATCCCGGAAGCCCGCGGCCAACGGTCGTTTACTTTGTGGACTACTTTGCCAACAACCACGATCCGGAATTGGCCGAAGCGTTCGTGAGAGTGCTGGAGCACAACGGTTTCCGAGTTTTCATTCCTCGTGGACAAACCGTATCCGGAATGACCATGTTGACCGTTGGCGATGTTTCCGCCGCGCGAGTGGTGGCAGAACAGAATATTCGTGAACTGGCCGAGCCAGCTCGCGAAGGCTATTCGATTGTATGTACAGAACCCTCGGCCGCGGTGTGTTTGACTCAGGAGTATCCGATGCTTCTGTCCAGCAACGATGCCGAAGTCGTGGCTCAGCAAACCGTTGATGCAGGCTCATTCCTGCTGGATCTGCAGCGGCGAGGAAAGCTCAAGAAGGACTTTACGCCCCTCGCCATGAGAGTTGCCTGGCATACACCATGTCATACTCGGGCGATGCGACGCGGGCAGCCACTGCTGGAGATTTTGAGGCTGATTCCCGGCCTGAAAGTCCAGATGATTGAAAAAGGCTGCACCGGGATGGCTGGAACTTTCGGGCTGGCGGCAGAGAACTTTGAGCAGTCGCTTCGCATCGGATCGGAATTGATCGGCGAAATGAAGACCATTGACGCGGACGCCGGCGTGACGGACTGCAGCAGTTGCAGAATGCAGATGGAACAAGCCAGCCGGATCCCTACAATTCACCCGATCAAGCTGCTGGCACTTTCTTACGGACTGATGCCACGGCTTGCAGAACGACTGAAAGCTCGACCGTCCGGATTGAGCATGTCATGATCCTGAACAGAATCCTGTGCTCATGAATCTTAATGTTCTCTTTTTTGCAGCGGCCCGTGATGCGGTTGGGACCGACACCGTGACTGTCGACGTTCCCGATGGCAGCACCGTAGGTGAATTGCAGCAGCTAATGATCCAGCGAACCCCGCAACTTGAACGATGGTCTCAGGCGTTACTGTGGGCCGTCAATAATCGCTATGCCGGATGTAATCAGGTACTGCATGCCTCTGATGTGATCGCCTGCTTTCCTCCGGTGAGCGGAGGCTGAATCATGATTGAACTGACAACAGAGCCAATCGATTACAATCAGCTCACAGAATCCGTGCGAGATCATGCCGCCGGTGCTGTGACGTTGTTTCTGGGAACCGTGCGGGAGTTTACTCGCGGCGTGCAAACATCGTGGCTGGAATATGAAGCCTACCCCGATATGGCGCGGGCCTCGATGGCGGAACTGGAAGCCGAAGCCTTTCAGAAATTCACGGTGACAAAGATCGCGATTTCTCATCGTACGGGCACGATGGCTCTGGGCGAAATCAGCGTGGCCATTGCTGTAAGCTCGCCGCATCGTGATCAGGCGTTTGAGGCGGGACGATGGCTGATCGATACGTTGAAGGAGCGAGTACCAATCTGGAAGAAGGAACACTTTGCGGACGGCCGTGAAGAATGGCAACATCCGGGAATGACTCCACATACCAACACCAAAGGCGCGAAATCATGAACTCCGGAGATGTCTCAACGCGAAGACTGATCGATTCTTTCGGTCGAGTTCACAATAATCTGCGGATCAGTGTCACGGATCGATGCAACATTCGCTGCTTCTATTGCATGCCGGCGGACAATGTGGAATTCATGCCGAAGGAAAATCTGCTTTCCTTCGAAGAGATTGAACGAGTTGTCCGCGTTGGCACGACGCTGGGGATTGATCGTGTTCGTTTGACGGGCGGCGAACCGCTGGTGCGGCGCGATCTGCATGTGCTGGTTCGGAAACTCGCCGCGATTCCGGGAATCATCGATATCGGGCTGACGACCAACGGTATTCTGCTGGAGGAGCAAGCTCAGGATTTGCGTGATGCCGGGCTGAAGCGATTGAATATCAGCCTTGATGCTCTGGATCCGGAGATTTTTCGCAAGGTGACTCGCCGCGAAGGCTATGACCGAGTGCTCGCCGGGATTCAGGCGGCTCGCGATGTTGGCTTTTCCCCGATCAAACTCAATGCAGTTTCTGTACGGGGATTGACCGAGGATCAGATTATTCCGTTCGGCAAGCTGGCTCGCGAAACTGACACGGTTGTGCGTTTTATTGAATTCATGCCACTGGATGCCGACAGCCAATGGCAGCGCGATAAGGTGCTGTTTGCGCATGAAATCATGGCGAGGCTTGAAGCAGAGTTCGGTGCCTTACGTGCGATAGATTCGCCGGTGTCCTCTATCGTTCATGCTGGAACGATGACGGCCAGTTTGTTGGCACAGGCCGATGCTGCGACTCATGCCCCAGCACAGGATTATGAATTCGCCGACGGCAAAGGGCGGATTGGTCTGATTGCCAGCGTGAGTCAACCGTTCTGCAGCAGTTGCAATCGCTTTCGTTTGACGGCTGACGGTCGTCTTCGCAACTGTTTGTTCAGCCACGATGAAACAGACATCAAGCAGTTCCTGCGATCAGATTCCGCTGATGAGCTGATTGCTGAGGCGATGCTCAACAGTATTGCCGCCAAGAAGGAGGGCCACGAGATCAACACGGCCCGTTTCATTCAGCCAGATCGACCGATGTATTCCATCGGCGGGTAGTTAAGTGGTGAGTGGTGAGTGGTGAGTGGCGACGCTTTATGTTTGTGGGATGGCGTTGATCGCGACGGCTGCTGGTTTCGCAGCAACAGTATGTGGCTCTGCCGGGCGAAACTGACGCACAATGAACGCGGCCAGATGATTCAGGATCACCGCCGCGACCGCAGAGCTAAGCAAAGCGACCATCACAGCAGGTACCGGCGAACTCTTCATCACCGTCATTGCGCCTGCGAGGGCAACTCCGTGTACAAGATAGAAGTCATAAGA
>CANHVD010000459.1 GCA_947463775.1 Planctomycetaceae bacterium
CTTCAGGACATTGTTCAGGTTCCAGCGGCGAAGGCTCTTCACATCCTTAGTCGAATAAAAGTTCTCGCCGGGATGGATATCACCGACAGGCGACTTCCTCAGGATGGGCACATTTCAGCGGCTCAACTTGCTGGACTTCCAAGAGATGTGCGAGTGGGTAGCAGCCCGACAATTTATGGCGAACGACTTGTATTGCGCCTAATGCCCGATGCTACAGAGTTCATCGCGCCGGAGTCCCTTGGTTTCACAGCGGAGCAGATAAACGATGTGCACTCATTGCTTGGGGCTCCCTATGGCTTACTGCTGGTTGTTGGCCCCGTCGGAGCCGGAAAAACAACAACCGTGTATAGCATGCTCTCTAGCCTGAATCAGCCTGACAGAAGTATCGTAACTATTGAGGATCCCGTTGAGCGACGGGTCCCTGGAGCAAATCAGATTCAGGTTGACCCAAAGACAGGACTTCTGTTTACGAATGCTCTGCGAGGCGTTTTGAGACAGGATCCGAATATCATTTCTATCGGTGAAATTCGCGACGCTGAGACGGCTCAGATCGCCTGCAGAGCTGCCACAACCGGCGTGCTGGTACTTTCAACGCTGCATGCCAACAACACGGCTTCGGCGATCGATGTGCTCCGTAACTTTGGCATCTCATCAATGACCATTGCGGATTGTTTGCGCGGCGTAATTGCTCAACGACTTGTGAGAACGGTCTCTGCAGATGCGCGAGAGGAGTATGCGGCATCCCCGGAGGAATGCTGCTCGCTTGGTGTGCCACCGGAAACACCACCACAGTTGATCCGAGGTATCCCGACGGAACTGAATTTCTATACGGGATTTCGAGGACGCACGGCTGTGTTTGAGACAATGCTGATCACACCCAGTCTCAGAAATGCGATCAGTGAAGGGCTGCCTGCCTACAGACTTCGGGAGCAAGCCATAACAGAAGGACTCACCACGCTGGAAGCATCAGCCAGGACTCTGGTTCTGGAAAAACGCACAGCAGTCTCAGAACTTCGTCGTTTGATTCACGACATGTCAGTTCAGACACCTCAGCAAACAAATGCAAATGCCTGAAGAGAGAATGATCGCAACAGAGAACACCATTTTCAGATCAACTTCTCAGTCTCGTGACGATGTCAACAAATCAAACATGGGCTAACGCAGGAACGCGTCAACATTGACGGACACCGGAAGCCGGGCTTTGACTGGATTGTTCCGGAAACAGGAAATTGCAGACTTGCCGATGGACCGTTAACAGCTTTCAGGGACGATCCGAGCAAGATTTGCTCGAATTATTGGCAGATTTGAAGCACGGTCAGCAATAATTTCCGGGGAAATTCTTAGACCTCGCGGGTGTTTTTGTGGTCTCCGCTATAATCAGAGGCACAACTCACGGAATCAAACCCACGGTTTCTGAAAGAATGATCGAAACCGCGGTCTGAGATTTAAAGACGAATTTGATACAGATCACGAAGCTGCATCTTTCCAGGCTCGTAGCCGTTTTCTGTCTCGTAACGAGTACGGATTGCCGTTTTCCCATAGAAGCTGAATTCAGTCAGTAACCGAGGATTTCATGTCGATTGCAACTACTGCTCCGGCTGCATCATCTCCCGTCAGCGCTGTGCCGGATGAGCGCGGTCGTTTTGGTGAGTATGGACGGCGATATGTCCCCGAAACACTCATGTATGCCCTTGATCAACTTTCTCAGGCGTATGAAGAGGCGAAGCTTGATCCAGAGTTTGATCGACAACTGAAAGACCTGCTGCGTCATTTTGTTGGTCGCCCGAATCCGCTCTATTTCGCCGAACGTCTGACTGAGAAGTGCGGTGGAGCAAGAATCTACTTCAAGCGAGAAGATCTGAACCACACCGGTGCCCACAAGATTAACAACACTATGGGTCAGGTGTTGCTGACCAAAAGAATGGGAAAGACGCGTGTCATCGCGGAGACCGGAGCAGGACAACACGGTGTTGCAACGGCCACAGCGTGTGCTCGCTTCGGACTTCCCTGTGTCGTCTACATGGGTGAAGAAGATGTGCGACGACAGAAGCTCAATGTCTTCATTATGCGAACGATGGGCGCGGAAGTTCGCCCTGTGACGACAGGCTCAAGAACTCTGAGAGATGCCATCAACGAAGCGATGCGTGACTGGATGGCTTCGGTACGAGACACACACTACATCATCGGTAGTGTTGTTGGCCCGCATCCGTTTCCAATGATGGTTCGCGACTTTCAGGCGATTATCGGCCGTGAGGCTCGGGAGCAATGCCTGGATCAGATCGGTCGACTTCCGGACGAAGTCGTGGCCTGTGTTGGAGGTGGCTCGAACTCCGCAGGTATGTTCTATCCATTTGTCGATGACAAAGCCGTGGCGTTGACGGGAGTTGAGGCGGGTGGTCGAGGCGGAAAGCCGGGCGATCATGCCAGCACGCTGACTCATGGCAAACCGGGAATCCTGCACGGCAGCTACAGTTACGTACTGCAGAACGATGACGGCCAGACTTCAGACGTGCATTCGATTTCTGCGGGCCTTGACTATCCAGGTGTTGGGCCGGAACACAGTTACTGGAAAGACTGTGGTCGAGTCAATTACGTTAACATACTGGACGATGAAGCGCTGGCTGCTTTCAGTACGATGGCAAAAACGGAAGGTATTCTCCCTGCGATTGAAACCTCACACGCGATTGCCTACGCCATGAAAGCGGCTGTACAGCGAAGCAAGGATGACGTAATCGTGGTTTGTTTGTCCGGCCGCGGTGATAAAGATGTGAACGAAGTCGCTCGTCTAACAGGGCAGGAAATGTAAGCCGCTTTGTTATCGAATCACTGTAGTCACACAATCATTGGTAGTTCTCCTCGTTCTGTCATCTGTTGACTGCAACCTGTTACTCTACGATCCGCAAACACTCCTTTTGACGCCTCAAGCCTTTAAACCGATGCGACTTTCTCAACTGTTTCAAGACCAGCCATTTGTCATGTCGATTGAGATCTTCCCTCCGAAGACGGCGGAAGGTGATGCGGCACTGAAGAGAAATCTCCAGACACTGATCGAGTACGATCCGGCATTTGTGTCATGCACCTACGGAGCTGGTGGGTCCACTCAGGATCGAACTGCATTCTGGTGTAATGAGATTCAGCAGACATTTCATCGAACAGCAATGGCTCATTTCACATGTGTTGGAGCGACACGTAACGAACTGAAAGATTGGTTGGATAAAGCAGCAGCGTCCGGCATTTGTAACATCATGGCTTTGCGAGGAGACCCGCCTGTCGGTCAGGAAGCGTTTAAGGCCGTTGAAGGTGGCCTTAAGAATGCGAATCAGCTTGTAGAATTGATCCGCGAGACGCACCCGGAAATGGGGATTGGTGTTGCCGGGTATCCCGAAAAGCACATAGAAGCCTCTGATCTGGAAGCCGACCTGCTGAACCTGAAACGCAAGGTCGATGCTGGTGCTGACGCCATCTTCACACAGTTATTCTTTGTCAACGATAATTTTTTCACCTTCCGCGATCGATGTAACAAGCTTGGAATTCAGATCCCGATTGTGCCTGGCATCATGCCAATCACAGACTTCGCCCGGATCAAGCGAATCACATCTATGTGCGGAACTGTGTTCCCGGCAGATCTGGCGGCAAAGCTTGAAGCAGTCCAGGATGATGCCTCCGCACAGTTCGAAATTGGTGTGGAACACGCAATTCAGCAATGCAAGCAACTGATTGCTGAAGGCATTCCCGGAATTCATTTTTACGCGTTGAATAAGTCGGATGCGTGCCAAAGAATTCTGGATGCTCTTCAGCTTCCAGCCTCGAAGCGATAGACTTTCTCACAGCGTTGATTTACTTCTGGCAGGAAGCATTCTGGAAGTTTTCGCTTTCGGCAATACCGAATGAGAAGTCTGGCAACCACTTGATGGTTCTCTGGCAATTTGCCAAACGGGTGCGAGAGTAAGGATCGTTTGATTATTTTGATAAGGGCAGGAGGCTCAGATGAATTCGCTCGATCAACTCAAGCGGCACACCATCATTGTTGCAGACACGGGTGACATTGATTCCATTGCTCGTAACAAGCCGCAGGACGCAACGACAAATCCGTCACTAATCGCGAAAGCGGCTCAGATGCCGCAATACGCGGATCTGGTCAAGGAAGCCATTGCCACCGGCCGTCATGATGTTGAGGGAAAATCAGGCCAAACAGAACTCCTTCTGCTGAATGCGATTCTTGACCGCCTGTCGGTAATTTTTGGCCTTCGAATCCTGAGAATCGTTCCCGGGCGAGTCTCAGTCGAAGTCGATGCGCGGCTGAGTTTCGATGAACATGCAACGGTTGAGAAAGGGCGACACCTTATCAGCCTCTTCGAAGAACATGGTATTCCGAAAGAACGGATCCTGATCAAGATCGCCAGCACATGGGAAGGCATTCGCGCGGCCGAGCGACTTGAGCAAGAAGGCATTCATTGCAACCTGACTCTACTGTTTGGCTTTGGCCAGGCGATTGCCTGCGCCGACGCGGGCGTCACGTTGATCAGCCCCTTTGTCGGCCGCATTCTCGACTGGTTCAAGAAAGCCAAAGGAGTCAGCAGTTACTCAATAGAAGACGATCCCGGTGTGCTTTCAGTTCATCGAATCTTCAACTACTACAAGCGACACGGTTATAGAACCCAAGTCATGGGAGCCAGTTTTCGATCGGCTGAGCAGGTCACCGCACTTTGTGGTTGTGATCTGCTGACTGTGGCGCCAGCTTTGCTGACGGAACTTTCCAGTTCCGAGGCAGAGGTTCCCAAACGCCTGGACGCCGACGAAGCCAGAGCCATGAATATCGAACGCCTCGAGATCGATGAGCGTTCTTTTCGCTGGATGCTGAATCAGGATGCAATGGCCACAGAAAAGCTTGCTGAAGGAGTGCGAGGATTTGCAGACGATCTGGAATCCCTGAGCCGTTATATGGCAAAGCTGTTGAACTCATAGCCCTGTTTTATGGCCGCAGCAGATATTTGTTCGGAACAACAGGCAGTCATTGAAACTGCGAACGCCATGACACGCTGTCGCAAGAAGCACCCACAAAACCACCAACTTCAATAGATTATTCATTGTTCCCCGGAGTGAACTGAAGATGTCCATCGGACAGACAGTACTGCAGCAGCTGGCCTGGCGTTATGCCACAAAAGCTTTTGATGCAACAAGAAAGATTTCTGCCGACGATTGGAAAACGCTGGAGACAGCGATGATCCACGCTCCCAGCAGTTTTGGACTTCAGCCATGGAAATTCATGGTCGTGACGACACAGTCGGTCAA
>CANHVD010000460.1 GCA_947463775.1 Planctomycetaceae bacterium
CCCAGCGCCTTCAGGATCGCGACTTCGTCGTTATCAACGACGACAGGCGGATTCGCGAACGGCGTTGAAGTGACTCCGGCTGGCGTCAGCTTTTTGCTCATCAGCTGAGGGTCCCCCGAATGGTAGGCCATTGTCAGATCCGGATCCTTCAACTGATGTCCGGTCAGAATACAGACGACTCGATCATCCGCCTGAATCACGCCTTCTTTTCGCAGTTTCAGCACGCCAGCGATTGTGGCACCACTGGCCGGTTCACAGCCAAAGCCTGTCGCGGCAATTCGAGCACGTGAATCGATAATTTCCTGATCCGACACTTTTCGCACGATACCGTTACAGACGGAGAGTGCTCGCAGAGCTTTCTCAAGATTCACCGGACGATTAATCTCAATCGCGCTGGCCAAAGTGGAGGCTCGTTCGTTGTCACGATCCATGGTGGTGTAGCGGCCGGAAATCTGATCGGCATTCGGACGACCACCGTTCCAGACCAGTTTGCCGTCATTTACGAACTCATCAAGAGTATCGGCGCCGGACGCATTGATGATCGCTAACCGAGGAACGCGATCAATCAGCCCCAGTGCCTTCAGTTCCATAAAGGCTTTACCGAACGAACTGCTGTTTCCAAGATTTCCACCCGGGACCACAATCCAGTCTGGCACCTGCCAACCGAGTCCCTCGAGAACTCGCAGCATGATTGTTTTCTGACCTTCGAGTCGAAATGGATTCACGCTGTTGCAAAGATAAATCGGGTGCTTCGCACAGATGTCGCGCACGCGCGCCAAGGCGTCATCGAAGTCGCCTCGAATCTGAATCGTCTTTGCTCCATAGTCCAGTGCCTGTGATAACTTGCCGAAAGCAATCTTGCCGCTGCCGACGAAAACGATGCACTGAAAATGTCCGGTGACGCCCGCATAGATCGCCAGCGACGCACTGGTGTTTCCGGTCGATGCGCAGGCCGTCATCTTTGCGCCGACCATGCGAGCATGAGTCGATGCGGCTGTCATGCCGTTATCTTTAAAGCTGCCTGAAGGGTTCATGCCTTCATACTGCAGGAAGAGGTGACCGGCTTTCATGTCGCACTGGCGTGCAAGCTTGTCGTTCTTCTGCAGAATGGTCTGGCCTTCGCCGATCGTGACGATTTGCTCATCGGTGGCGAACGGCAGCAGTTCTCGAAATCGCCAGACACCGCTGTAGTCGACGGGATTTAATCGTGTCGTCCAGCGGCGTTCGAATTCCGAAAGCGACTTTGGAACCGGTACGGCATTCCAGTCATACGTGACGTCCAGCAGGCTGCCGCACTTCGGGCATGCCGTAAGGATTTGGCCAACATCGTAAGTGGCCGCGCAATCGGGATGGATACACTGCTGAAATGCAACTGACATGGAAAACCAGAATGAAAAAGGAACTCGTTAGTAACGACGGTCTCAAGCGCATTGTTGACCTGTTGTTCAATTAGCCGCCGGGCGTTAGCCCAAGGTTCTTTTCCGCTTTGCAGAAAAAACGGACGCGAACGCGTTCCGGCTAATTAAATCAATGGCCTCAAGTGCCGTAGCGTAGAGCGGGAAGCAGGCTAATGCCAGACGATTGCTGTTCAATTGCCTGAGCGGCCCAGCCCACAAGTCTGGCCATCACGATCACCAGGGCCTGCCGATCTGCCGGAATATCCAGCAGCGTCATCAAACGAGCCGCCGCCCAGTCAGTCGTGGGAACTCGCTGTTCCTGAGCTTGCAGCTTTTCCAGGCGAGCGGCAGCCGCTTCTACGCGGATTCTGTCGATACTTCCCAGCATAGTGCGGCAGGTTTCTGTCAGGAGCGAGGCACGATTGTCCTCTGAGGCGGCCGCAAAACCGAAAGGCATCGGCTGACCTTCTCGCCGTCGCCACCACGCCTCGACCTGTCCCGGATTCAGGAATCCTTTCAGCAGATCGCTGGTCCACAGAAACGGGTCGTTCCGAAGTTGAGAAACAAACAGTGACGCCGCCGACTGCAGCACCGGGACAATGTGAGTTGTCGTACTGGCCGCAAACCGTGCCGTAAAACATGCCGGACGCATTTCCGTGAGGCATTCACAAATCATCAGCGCATTCATGGCGGCGTCTTCAGCTGCTGAAGGACGCTGTTCGGTTCCTCGCAGTCGACACAACAGACGCCCGGCCCATGTGAGTTCAGTCTCGTCCGCTGACAGTTGCGTCGAAGACAAGGCCGCGATGTCTGTCGAATCACCCAGTGCGGAGGAAATTATCAGTGGCAACTGAGCCAGCAACCGAAGCACGCGAGTTCTCGCGCTTTCGTCATTGCTGTCGCATGGTGTCGGATCAAAAAATGAAAGCAGCGAGAGGCAGAGTGGGAACAAATCCAGCGGCCTCGCGCCAACAGGGAGTCGTGCTAGAATTTCAGTGGTCGACTCATCAATCACCGCAGAATCAGCGATGATGGAACTGCAGTCCGCCATCTCTTCTTCAGTGGGCAGATTCTGGTGCAGCAGAAGCCAGATGACATGCTCAAATGAGTACATCTGGATCAGATCTTCGACCGCATGTCCGCAGTAATGAACTCCTGCATCGCCATAGGTCAACAGATTGGTCGTGCCGCAGACAACATCCGTGAGTCCGCGTGAGCCTGCAGTTTCGTTTCTGCGAATGTCATCCACCAGACGTCGCAGCCCATTCACAAGATGAGCCGCCGGCAGCGCTGATTGATCCATAAAGTCAGATTCCCTTCTTCTTCATGAACACGAATCCGTCCTGGGCCTTCCGCCATCAGCCACTCCGATGGAACTCTTTTCCATCATGGCTGTCGACAGCGTTCAATGAAGCACCCCCCACGGCCAAACTTTACCGAACAAAACGCCGCCTGGGAACCGAACAGCCCGTGATGCTAATCTGGATGAACAGGGCAGTTCTGAAAGGGCTGTTTTTGCTCATGGGGTTTAAAAAAATGAGCCGGAACGCGCTGCGGGCCATTGACTTACTCGTTTATTTGCAAGCCGTAGGCGTCGTGGCCCGAATTCGCCTACGCCTGCGGCTCGCCGTTAAACGAAAACGCAGTGTACGTGGCTGAATCATGTCGTGGGCTAACGCCCTGTGGCTGATTACATCAGATCATCCTCACAGCAATTCAAACGGCACTTCACCGCCCGGGATGAGATGCGTCGGCCGACCAGTCAGATCGAAAATCGTATCATCCACTTTGAGCCCCATGGCGTGATAGACGATCGCGCAGAAGTCTTCGACGCCGATCTTGCGGTCTGTTGGGAACTCCGCCTTGTCGTTCGTTGCGCCGATGACTTGTCCATGACGATAACCACCGCCGGCCAGCAGGATGCTTTGAGCCTGTGGCCAGTGATCTCGCCCGGCGTTGTCATTGATTCTTGGCGTGTGTCCGAATTCTCCAGCCACAACGACCAAAGTGTCATCCAGCATCCCGCGCTCGGCAAGATCCTGAATCAGCACTCCAACCGCGCGGTCGTGGCGAGGCAGCTTGTCGTTCAACGCTCCGGTGATATTGGAATGGTCGTCGAAGTAACCCGTGTTCAAAGAGACATAGCGAACTCCAGCCTGTATGAGGCGCCGAGCCAGCAAGGCCTGTTCGCCCCAGCCGGCACCGTATCTTTCTCGTAACGCAGCGTCCTCTTCCGTCACATCAAATGCGCGGCGAACGCGGCCGGAGAGAACCAGATCCATGGCCTGATGATCGACGGCATCCATCTGCTCGAACAGTCGATTGCGATCGATCTGTCGCTTGAGACCATCGAGCTGGCCGCGCAGGGAAACTCGATCCATCATGCGATCGCGCGACAGGCCGTCGGTTAGTGAAAAGCTCTTGTGATCACCGGTTGGCAGTTGACCGGCTTCATTGCCATAGCTGAAGTCTCCGTAGCGGAATGGATTCGTGTTGACACCCAGCCACGCTCCACCATGAAAGCCGAAACCTCCGTCGTTCATGTTGACGTTGGCCAAGGCTCCGGGCTGAGTTGGTCCGAGCAAATGTGACGCGACAGCTCCCATCGAAGGATAGCGAGGCTTGCGGTCACTGCCGTTGGCACCGAGACGACCAGTCAGCATCCAATGAGCCGCCGCCCAGTGATCCCCGTTGCCGTGAGAGAAGCTCCGAATGACGGTGCACTTATCCATCACCTTCGCGTGTTCCGGAAGAAGCTCGCAAACTTCCAGACCCGGCAGTGACGATGCGATCGGCGAAAACGGTCCGCGATATTCTCGAGGAGCCGCGGGCTTCATATCAAAAGTATCAAGCTGTGACGGACCGCCATGCATCCAGACCAGAATGACCGATTTCTTCGATCGTGCAGAGGGATGGACCAGGCCCGACTGTTCGGCCTGCAGCAAACCCGGCAGTGAAAGGCCAAACGTACCCAGAGATCCGATTTGCAGCATTCGTCGGCGAGAAACCCCGTCACAGAACTGGCGGCGACCCGAGGGATGACTGACGATGTTTAGCACGAGAAAACTCCGAGGATTCGCGGCGGGGAATGTCGTTTGGCGGGATTTTTTTAGTTCGCGGCGACGATTGAGGCGACCGTTTATTAGAGATCCTGTGAACAACCAGCCTCAATTCACACCGCGCGAGCAAAGTTTACTTCGAATGTACTCGATCAGAAACTGAACGCAAATCCGGAATTCGGACAGTCCCGGACATTGTGCCGGATCCGACGGCGTTCACTGAAAAAACGGCACTGAGGTGATATGATCCTGCAGGTGCCTTTGTGCTTACTCCTGAAAAATTCGTTTAACGGCAAGCCGAAGGCGTCAGTACACGCGAGAACTATTGCCGTCGGCCTTTTCGACTTTCGATGCTCGATCGACTCCATAATTCATGACTCAAACAATCCCGCATACCGTGGCTGATACCGCGTCACGGCTTGTAGACACCATTCGCTCCTACGGTCCGGTTGCTGTCGCGTATTCCGGCGGGGTCGACAGCGCGGTTGTTGCGAAGGCGGCGTTTGAGGCGTGGGGCTCTCAGGCTGTGGCCGTGACTGCCGTCAGCCCGAGTCTTGCCGGAATCGAACGCACGATTGCTCGTGAAGAAGCCGAGAGAATCGGCATTCGCCACATCGAGATTTCCACTGATGAGTTTTCTCGCGACGAATATCGGCGCAATGCGGGAGACCGATGTTTCTATTGCAAAGACACACTGTATTCGCTGGCCGCAGAGAAACTGGCCGAGCTGAACGTTGTGTTGATCGTCAACGGAGCCAATGCTGACGACCTGGGTGATCATCGTCCCGGAATGAAAGCCGCTGCGGATCACGGAATCCG
>CANHVD010000461.1 GCA_947463775.1 Planctomycetaceae bacterium
CAGACTCGCCATCGACGCTCCTTCGCGATGGTGTTTACTGGTGTCTCTTGCCAACGTGACGAAGAAGCCTTCGCTCGATACTCTGAGTCGGCTCGTGCGCAGCATAGCGAGATGGGGCTGAAAACCTGAGGAGCGACGGCGATGATTGACCTTTCGAAATGTTCGGCAGCTTCTCCGCTGGTCCATACCGTCGAAGCGGATCCCGGAGTGTTTTGGTCAAAGGAAATGCACGTCGCGATCGATGCACCGCCGGATCACGATACGAATCCCCGTCCAGAAGCTACGTGGCCCAGCGCAGATCTTCGCACCGGACTATGCGGCGTCGTGTCTCCGCGTGTGATAGCACTGCCCGGCGGTGGATTCCGCATGTACTATTCGCAGATCCTTCCTCGCCCCGGCTTTCCAGCTGGGGCGAACGACTATGACAACGCGTCAACCCGTATCCTGAGCGCGTGGTCGCAGGACGGTAAGAGCTGGGTTCCCGAGCCGGGTGTCAGACTCTCGCCACAAGAAGGCGGCGCGGGCGAGTTCCGCGTGGTGTCTTCGGAAGTCGTTCCCATTGGTGATGGGCAGCGGTTGCGAATGTACTTTGAATGCTGTGAGGGTTCTCAGGCGGTGACAAACACTATTCGCAGCGCAGCATCTTTGGATGGGCTGAAGTGGGTCATGGATCCGGGAGTCCGCGTCGAGTCCGAAGGCCATAACTACGCTTCTCCACGGATCGTCTTTCTGGACGATGGACGTTGCCGGATGTATCTCTTCGATCGGGGACTGGGAATCATTAGTCTTCTTTCGCACGACGGACTTGAGTTCCATCAGGAACCCGGCCTGAGGATCGCTCAGGACGGACCGTATGATTCGCTCTGCGCATTTGCCTCGGAGATTGTCCGCGTGGCCGGTGCTGGTTACGTGATGTATTATGCTGGCTATAGTCAGGTGTTGGAAAGTTCTGCGTCCCGCGCGGATATTCTGCGAGCGGTCTCGGCCGATGGACTGACATGGAAGAAGGAGGCCGAGCCGGTCATCGCTCCGGGACCCGGCGGCTGGGATGCGGCAAAGGCGTCAGAGATGTGCCTCATCCGTCTGCCCGGCGCATTGAACGAATCTGCTGGTTACAGGATGTTTTATGAGGCATGCGATGGAACGGCTTCCAACGCGCGTGGCGTCTGGCGAATCGCGGCGGCGTATTCGTAGTGCTGAATCTGTGGAAGAAGCCGTCGCCTTCGGCTCGGCGGTAAACGATGGCTCTATGAACAGTCCTTGGATCACTTCGACTTGAATTGAATGGGGACTCAACCGGTGTGCCTGCGTTCGCTAAGGCTCACTTGTCACACCCTACCGCAAACGTTGCAGTTCGTAGGGTGTGACAAGTTCGCGATATCGAACGAAGGCACACCATTCACGGATATTATTCTGAACCAGATCGGAAGTGCGCCCTGGTTGTTTACCGCCCAGCGCGAAGGCGCTGGCTGTTGTCTTAGAAGACGGGAATACCATGAAGACGTACCTGGAGACTTTCGACAATGGCCCTGGGGGCTGGTTCGGCTGGATTGACAATGCTCGTGGGCCAAAGCCGCTGGAGCGAGGCGAGAGCACCGTCATCTCGCGCAGCCCGTGGTGGATCGATTACAACCACGCTCCGCCAGGAGCTGGCTACATGCACTTGCTGTTCATGCTGCTCACCAGTGGCTATCCCGGCGAAAACCAGCGCGAGGTCAGTGGTGAGAACCAATTCACAAAGGGAGGCTTCGGCACTGACTTCACGAATGCCGAACTGACGCTGCGACTGAAGGGCGAACTGCGATCGCTCGATACTCAGCTTTATCTGCTGATTCAGGGTGTTCACAAGGGAGTCTGCACAGGCTGGATTCTGACTGGTCAGCCAATCAACGTCACTTCAGAGTGGTCAGAGCAAAAAATCACCGCAGTGGCAGATGAGTCGCAGTGGACTTGTCTCGGCAGTCGCCATGACCGCAGCGACTTTTACGGTCGCACGCCGCTGAAGACCGTACTGAAAGACGTCAACGCGAATATCCTGCTGGTGCTGTATCCGCTGGATATAGCACCGATGGGGCCGCTCAATGGTGATCCTCACATACTTCGTCCCGAGAAAGATTACCCGGTTTGGCGCAGTCGTCTGCCTGAGGGATACGTGATGCTTGACGAAGTGCGGATTGAAAAATCGTGAGACTACCCAACTGGACAACGCCATGTGGCCCCCTCTCCCCCGATTTTTTGCGGGGAGAGGGTGTTGTTAGATGACAGGATGGACGCAAAAAATTGGGGGAGAGGGTTGGGGTGAGAGGGAACTTCTAGCACGCGGCCCTTCAGGAAAGCCCCTCATCCGGCCTATCGGCCACCTTCTCCCCCGAGGGGGAGAAGGGACACATTCAGTTTTAGTGAAGGAAACAAGATGAAGACCAGAAACGTGTTGTTGATGCTGCTGGTCGTTGGAATGATCACGACTCTTCGCTGGGATAAAACGGCCTCGGCCCGCGCGGGTCGCACGGAAGGGGCCGCGACCATTTTGACCCTTGCCGCCAGCACACCGGAGTTCACTCGCAAGGGAGAAGGTGATGTGATCGAACTGAACGATGGCCGGCTGATGCTGGTCTATATGGAATTCAGTGGCACCGGAAGTGATGAGGCGAAGACAAGATTCGTATCGCAGGAATCAGCGGACCGAGGAAAGACATGGTCGGGTCATCGCGTGATCGCCGAGACGGAGCCGGGCGACATGAACGTATACTCGCCGAACCTCATCCGTTCCGTTGATGACGGTATTCTGCTGATCTTCATGAGACAACACGAAACGTCGCCACCGACCTCAACACATCATGCCTGGAAGTCCACCGATGAGGGCCGGACGTTCAAACCATGGTCAGTGTTTGGCAAAGGGACCACTTACAACGTCTGCAACGCGGTCGTCAAACGGATGAAGTCCGGCCGGCTGCTTTTACCTGTCACATTTACGCACGAGACAGGATCGACCTACGGCGGCGTTGTTCTGCTGAGCGATGACGACGGACTGACGTGGTCCGAAGCGAAGAATCGGATTTCGCTCCCGATGCGAGGCGTGATGGAGCCGCATGTTGAGCAGGCCAGTGATGGGCGAGTCCAGATGATTGTTCGAAGCCAGCTCGGTTCGATCCAGATGTCGGAGTCATCAGATGATGGTCTGACATGGACACTGCCAAAGAGCACCGGACTGAAATCGCCGGAGTCGTGTCCCGAACTGACGCGCATTCCATCGACGGGTGACCTGCTGGTCGTCTGGAACAACAGCTACGACCCGAAGTTCTTTTCTCACTTCGGCAAACGTAGTCCTCTCACTGCGGCCGTATCGCGCGACAATGGAAAGACGTGGCAGCACCTGCGTGACATTGAGACTGATCCGAAGAGAGCTTTCTCCAATCCTGGATGCCGCTTTCTGCGGGATGGTACCGCCATCCTGAATTACTGGACCTGCGAGTATCTTCCCAACTGGGCGATGCAGGATGTGATCGATATTCGCGTCGCGATCATCGATACGGCGTGGTTCTACGAATCGACCGCTGGGCCCAACGAGTAATCCTTGCCTTAACACCGGGAGACGTTCTAATGTTTCAGACTTCGAAATGTCGCTTTGCATTCGACTGGATTTCCCGTGCCGGCTTTGGTGCTCTGCTGGCGTCAGGAATGTGTCTTTCCACGCAGCCACTTGCGGCAGACGATTGGCCGCAGTGGCGAGGTCTCAACTGCACCGGAGTCACGACTTCGAAGAAGCCGCTGCCCGTCGAGTTCTCGCCCACGAAGAATGTGCGTTGGTCAGCAGAAGTGGGAGACGGAATCTGTTCTCCGACGATCGTCGCCGGACGTTTGTTTACCACTGCTATGCTGGGTGAGAAGCCGGGCAAGAAGTTTGTCGTCTTCTGTTTTGATGCCGCCACTGGCCAAAAGCAATGGGAGCGTGAGTTGCCGATCGAAGGCGACGCACTGGCGAAGATTCATGAATCCAACAGCTACGCGTCGGCGACACCGGCTGCGGATGAGGATCGAGTTTATGTCTATCATGCTCGCCTTGGCATGATGGCTTTTGATGCGAAGACCGGCGAGACGGCCTGGCAGCGAGAACTTCCTGAGCCCTACTTCGTTTTTGATTGGGGTCCGGGGATGTCTCCGGTGATACATGGCGACCGATTGTTCTTCTGTCAGGACGACGATCTCGCGCCGGCGGCCTATTGCCTGGACAAAAAGACGGGCGAGATTCTCTGGAAGGATGATCGCGGCGACATGGCGTGCTCCTATTCGCACCCGGTCATCTGCGAAACGCCGCAGGGACCGGAAGTCATCATCGCCGGAACAGGCAAGATGATTGGATACGACTATAAGACCGGCCACCGGAAATGGGCCACGGAGGTCTTCTGTCGCAATATCAAGACGACTCCGGTGACTTTTGACGGCATTATCTATGTGTCTGTAGAGAGCTTCGGTATCTCATATCAATGGCGTGTCACCGCAGACGCTGATGGCAAGATTACCCGTGACGAAATCCTGAACAACAAGTATCGCCTGAATACGGGCAAGTCGATTCCGGACGCATTCTGGGCCAAGTTCGACCGCGGCGACGAAAACAAAGATGGCGTGCTTGAGGGAGAGGAAATCGACAAGGCGTTTCTCGATCCCAAAAACCGTGGCGGTCTTCTGGCCAGTGAAGTTCAGGCGAGACTGGGCAATACGATTGATACCGATGCTGACAAGCTGTCAGAGGAACTGAGCGAACTCCAAAAGGACGCCTCGATTCAAGCTGTTCGCGGCGGCGGCGAAGGAGATGTCTCGAAGACTCACGTGCTCTGGATGAAGAAGACGAAGTCGGCCTCGCACATCGTTTCACCACTCGTGGCGGACGGCCGTATGTTTCTGATTAAGCAGGGCGGCATCACTGCATCGTTCCAGGCGGCAAACGGTGAGCCGGTCTGGGACCGTCGGCGAGTCGGTGCTGATGGATCTTACCTCGCGGCTCCCGTTTACGGAGACGGAAAGATCTATGTCACTTCGGAACCGGGTGTGATCAGCGTCATCGAAAGTGGCCCGGAACAAAAGGTGCTCGCCAACAATGATTTCGCAGAGCCGATCGCAGCAACTCCTGCTCTTGTCGATGGACAGATCTTTGTCCGCACTCGCACGAAGCTGTTTTGCATTGCCGACGAAGCAAAGTGAAACGAATGGCAATCCGCTGGCGGAGTCAGTGTTGTCGTGAAGCCTCTCGCCCAGCCAAGGGCGCATAAA
>CANHVD010000462.1 GCA_947463775.1 Planctomycetaceae bacterium
CCGTGGAACGGCAGAACCACATCCACCGCAACAGGAACTGCGGGGAACCCTTTTCCACGTTCTGAGTCGGGAGGTGTGTCGCCGCTCTGGATGGGCGAAACCGTGATTGATGGGAAGGACGCAGTCTTTGGGAGCAATTCTATCAGAGCTTCCGGACTGATGGTGATTCTTCGCTCCTGCCGATGAGCGCGTTCAACAAAACTGACCAATTCGTTTTCAACCCCCGCGATGCCTCCCAGATCCACGAACGAGCAACGTCGAAAAACCAGCGTCGCGGGATTAAGCTGCCGGCTGTTTTCATCCGTCGTCAGAGTTTCCTTCGTTTGCATGGGGATTAGGGCGGACGTTTTGGTGAAAACTTGAGCCGCAAAGATTTCCGCGCCCTCGGACTCAAGCTGGTTTATGGATCTTGCAAGGCGATCAGACGTGCTGATACCGTCGGCGGGCTGAATGGCAATCAACGATGTGGACATTGATTCGATCAGTTCATGCACCGCCGCCAGCGTTGAAGTTCCGGATGGTTGGCGATGACGTCGCACGTTCCAGTGTCCGGAGAATTCGTCAAAAGTCCTTGAAGCGTCGCCGGTATCAACGAGATGCAGAAAAGGCACAACGCCTTCCTGTTCGAGAATGCTCACGATGGCAGCATGGAGGCGTTCATTGGATTCGTGAGCACAAAGGATGACGTCGCAGGACGGAGTGGAGCTGGGCTGGATTTGACGCGGCGATGTCGTCAGCGCTTCCATCGCCGTATTGAAGACTCCGTTCAGACGGCGTTCTTTCTCCGGAGTGAGCGTGCCCTGCTGAGTGGCATTTTCGAGAGCTGTTTCGGAGATCTGCAGGAGCATCGAAGGAAACACCGGATGGCCGTGAAGAGATTGACCGCCGGAATGTTGCAGGCAGGCAGTGCAGGCATCTGCGGGGACTCGGAAGTTTTCACATTCCTGCCCGACCATTTGTTCCAGAAGCCGACAACGAGCAGTCTCCGGCGAGCTCTTGCTGGCTGGCTGAATGGAAAAGCGAAAGGCACACTGCACAGGAAAATCCTTCCGGGGCTTCAGGCAGATCTTGTTGAGGCAGGAAGTGCGGCGGAGTCATCAAGTCCCAGCCGACAGGCAGCCAGAAAAGAGGGGTCAAGGCCATAGACGGCCAGAGATCCATCGGCTTTCTGGAGAGCACCGATCCGCGACCATGGTTTTCGATTCCTTTGCCAAACGATCAGTGTCAGAACGAAGGCAACCAGAAAACTTATCAGCGCGATTGTCCTGAGAGAGAAACTGGGCGGAAGTGTCAACATGATTAGTGCAATAATGACCCCAAGGGCGAAGTCGAAAAGTAGCACGCGAACGATAGACCGACGTCTGCGAATGAAGACTGCATCCGAGTTCTCCCGGAAACCGATCAGAGTTATCTTCTTTGAAACAAACAGTATTCCCACAAAAATCAACACTGGTGCTGTGACGCCCATCAAGACTCCCGCAATCGGCGGCACGAGCCATGTTGGTGCCGTGAGTTGCAGTCTTTGTATGGCCATACTGCCGGCCAACACGATCAGTTGCATAGAAAACATGATCAACGGCATCACATAGTTCCACCACTTCGGCATCACCTTCAGAGGAATCTCGCACTTCTGAAGTTCCTTTCGATCGCCTGTCAGAAAGCATACTTCAGGCAGAACAAATGGCGGCGGCAGAATCATTACGTTCTTTTCGATGCGATAAACCTGGCCTGCCGAATGACTGCCGGTGCCCGCAGGTGAATTGTCCCACACGGGCGGAGCGTAAGGATTGAAGTTATCGTCATTCATGGATAATTGCCCGCTGAGC
The DNA here is from genome assembly GCA_947463775.1 of Planctomycetaceae bacterium. Taxonomy (GTDB): domain Bacteria; phylum Planctomycetota; class Planctomycetia; order Planctomycetales; family Planctomycetaceae; genus SXXK01. Next base: position 1,827 of record CANHVD010000462.1, read on the forward strand.
CGAATCCGTTGCTGATCAATTGATACCGATCGTTTCAATGACCAGCCGGAAACCCCGTTTTCCATACGGCAATGGTTCATCACCTCCGTCGCTGCCGAAAATTGGGACCGGCTCATGGAACCGGCAATCGCGTTCAGACCCCGCGAAACTGTCTTGGCCCAGTTGCATATCGTTCCCGGACACTGGAGGGAGATTCTGCGACATCGGACGCATAGGCGATGCTGATATTGATTCACTTTGCCCGTTGATAAAAGAACTGCCAGGGGCTCCAACTCCGCCGCCATATTTCTCCGAAGTTCTCAGCTCGGCGACGTTCCCGATCATATCGAACATTCCCCATGCGTTTGGAAGTCGAGTCGCGCACGGTCGAGGGCGAGGAATCGCTTCCCCGGCTGAACGAGAATTGATCAGATACCATGCGTATTCGCCGAGGAAATCATAGTTACCTGATTTGCTGAAATCACCGAAGTGGTACGCTGCACTATCGGAATTAGCGCGGCAGGCATGGTTCCATTCACTCTGACGCGGCAATCGGAATCCCCGATCAGGCAGAGGTCGGATGCCGAGCTGTTCAGGTTTTCCAAACGAATAGAGTGGACTGAGATTTCCTGTCGTACTGAGCCAGTTGCAGAACTGCATCGCAAGCTTGTCACTCAACTTAGTTTTCGGCAGGCCCTCAGTGAAATCCGTCTGACGACTTATGTTAGCTTCGTTCGTGGGGAAATATTCTGGGTTCGGCAACAGGTAAAACTGCTCAAAAAACTCCTCCGGGACCTCTGTCGAGGACATCCAGCAGAGCGGCTGTGATGGAATAACGATGCCAGGGATCTTCACGAAATCCAACCCGGCGGATTTGATTCGATCCGGTTTGCTATATTCGACTCGCACCCAACCACAGTCATCAATCTTCTCGGCCGGCCTCAGAAAAACCAAATCGCCATGAATTGAGCGAATCGCGGATTCTCGAAACTCGTCGTCATAATCTTTGACGCTTTCGACCAGTCGTGGGCGGGCTTCATGCAGTCGGCTGACCAGAGTTCTGGTGGCTGATCTCAGAGCCGCAGACGACGAACGATATTGAAACGCCAACTGACTCCGTTGTTCTCTGTACGCAGGAAGGTTGAGCAGTTCAGCGACCCGACTGGTGTATTCTTCCGGGCTGGAGGCGATCGCCATGCTGATCATCGCCCGCAGGTGATCAGTAAACGAATCATTGCCCGAATTCAACGGCAGATGGTTTGCCTGAACGCTGGCCGTCAGAAGCTCTTCAGGGCTGACCCAGTTGTGAAGCTGCGCGATCAGTTGGGTTCGTTGCCACTGATCATGAGCCGGACCACACCAGTTGATGGGGATTTGTTCGGGGTGCCCAATGCGGAGCAGGAAAGCTGTCAGCGCGATGTTGTACTCGTCATCGGTTCGGAGTGGCGTGGCGACCGGAGCGGCATTGGCCTCGCCGATCATTCTGGAAAACTCCCGCGCCAGCATGGTGCGCTGTTTTGATGATTCGTCAGTGTTCTCCAGATACTGCCGAGTCATACGGACGATGATCTCGAGTTCAGCGAGTTCAGCACTCTGAGGCTGACGAATCTGCATGAGTCGATTCAGCACGCCGAGATAACATTCATCGGTCGCTTTGTTCAATTCGATCAGCACCATCGCAGCGCGTGCTGGAAGTCGTTGTTGCGGACTTTCGCCCGAGATACTGCTGAATGGCAGTGATGTGGCTACGGTTTCATCAAGGGGCTTTGATGTGAGCGTCTGAACCTGCAACTCTTGAGAGATCTCCGCCGGGACTTTACTGCCCACGTGTTTTCGCGCGATCCATGTGGCCATGATCGGAGAATTATGAGCTCTCTCGAAGAGGTTTTCGATACCTGCAACGTCCGTCCGCATCGCCAGTTCCAGTTCTCTGAAGTTGGCAAATTGCTGCACGAAGTATCCTGCCACCAGCAGTCCAGCCACCATCGCCCAGATCTTGAAGCGGTGAGCGACTCTCGTCCGCCGCGCGAGCTTCACGATGATGTCTTCCTGCCGAGTCCACTCACGCATTCCCGGCTGGCCACGTTCGATGGAATCGAGTGCTTTGAGGTCAAGCTCATCTCGGACACCGTGGCCCCATTCACGCACTCGCTGTTCCAGGATTCGTCTGGCCCGCGGACCCACAGCATCGCTCGATTCGTAAGCGGTTCTGACATGCGGCGCCAGAGCATCGTGGGCCAGACGCGACGAGAGTGCGGCCTCGACATTGCTGCCATTGTCCGGCTGAATCAACAGATAATGGTCGATGCAGAGTTGTCGGAGTTCCTTGATGATTTCATTGCGGCCCGGATAGCGAGCCGCGACGGGCGGAATGGCTGAGGAATCGCCGTCCAGAAGCATCTGCAAGGTTTGATGTCGAGTCGTCAGTTCGGGAGTCACGTGGCATTCCAGGAAATCGACCAGCAGCCCGGCGGTGATCGCAGTTCGCGTCTCCTGCGAAACAGATCGATTGGTCGCGATCGACTGAATCTGGTTCCAGACAAACTCCCCGAGTGTTGTGCGATGTCGGCGGTAGAGTTCCTCATTGAATACCGGTGATCGCGAGTGCCTGGCAGCCTCATTCCACAACGCCTGCAGGATAATCTGCAGGCTGGGAGCCACAGATGAGACTTGATCCATCAGTAGTTCTGTGGCGATTCGAAGGGAAAGCCCCGGGGCAATTGTCAAAGGATAGTATTCACGCAGTTCGGGTCTTCGCGTGGGACCTTCGATCGCTTCGTGGATGCCATCGGCGTCGAGACAGTCGAGAAATACTTCGCTCTTCCAGAGACCCTGCAGTCGACTGTTGATGCGAGAAAACCATTCTGTTCGAAACGACAGAATCAGCTTTCCCTTCGGCGCGTGGGTTCGATCGTTAAAGATCTGACGGAGTTCAGCATGGAACAACTCCCAGTCTGTCGGAACCGCACCGGTGGCGTGCGTGAACGCTTCTTCAAGTTGATCGAGAATCACCACCATGGGCTGCTGGAGGCGTGCTTCTTTCTGGCACCATGCTTCTCGACCGGAGCAGAGGGTTCCGTCTTCACGGCAGGCATCTTCAATATAAGCCAGCCGCAGTGAATCCAGCAGTCCGCGAACCGGATCAATTCTGATCGTCACAACTTCGCAAGGAATCGAACCATTATAAGACATCTGAAGGCGAGGAGTCAGTCCGGCTTCAAGGATGGATGACTTTCCAACACCACTTTGGCCATGCAGCAGAATCACCGGAGCTGAAGTTGGCGAAGTCACCCGTTCGTAAAGCCGTCGGATCGAGTGACCTCGCCCAAAGAACACGGGGGCATCAGCAGAGGTGAATCGGCGAAGGCCAGGATAAGGAGCCTCCGGAAGAGGTCCATTGATCGGCAGCGGCAATAGGGCCAATGGGTCACCGGCGGCATCTGGAAGATTCCAGTCCAGAAC
>CANHVD010000463.1 GCA_947463775.1 Planctomycetaceae bacterium
AGATCGCATACGACGAAGTTTCCGTTTCCGGCACGGCCAGGGCCTTTCTGGGGAAGCGAATCATCAGCCAAAGCTTCGAGTCGGATCGCGCGAATTCCGGGCCGATGAGATTCCGCGACGATCGTGATGACTTCTTTTGCCGGAGTCGCTCCGATGGCGAGGAAGGAGGCATCTCCCTGCGGCGTGAACTTCGTGCCGGCTGACGATTCAACAGACACCACGTGCAGCGTTTCCCACGGGCCTTGCGGTTCACCAGATGTCGCTGTCTTCAGCCATTCGCGAAACTTTGCCGGCAGCTTTGTCGTCTGGAATTCAGCGGCCGTCTGCTTTCGGGCGGCGAGCTGTGCATCGAATTCACTCTGCCGCTTTTTGTTGGCTTCGGGATCCAGATCGAGATCCGTCTCAGAACGAATCGCTCGCCCAAACGTGGCTGCCAGGCGGTAGTAGTCACGCGAAGGAATCGGGTCGAATTTATGATCATGACAGCGAGCACAGCCGACGGAGAGGCCAAGAAACGAAACGCCCGTTGTCATCACCATGTCGTCGAGTTCATCATACCGAGCCGATTCAAATTCGGCTTCGGTAAGCTGAGTCGGAAACGCACCGGCTCCCAGAAAGCCAGTGGCCATCATCGCCAACGGATTCTCCGGAGCCAGTTCATCACCGGCCAGTTGCCATTGCACAAACTTGTCGTAGGGCAGATCGTTGTTGAATGCCTGAATGAGAAAGTCGCGATAGTGATAGGCATTCGGTCGATCGTAATCCTGCTCATAGCCATGAGATTCCGCGAACCTCGCCACATCAATCCAATGGCGTGCCCAGCGTTCACCGTATTGCGGTGATTCCAGCAATCGATCAACGAGCTTTGGCCAGGCCTCCGGATCTGGATCGTTGACGAACTGATCAACTTGTTCCGGAGTAGGTGGTAGCCCAAGCAATCCAAAATAAGCGCGGCGGATAAGAACTCTGCGATCAGCGTCGCCATTTGGAGTAAGCTTTTCTGCTTCCTGACGTGTGCGAATGAAACGGTCGATCGGAGTTCGACACCATGCTGCATCAGCGGGAGTTGGCACAGTGACTTTCTGCAGCGGGCGAAACGCCCAGAATTCTCGATCGCTGTCCTTCACCTGCATCTCTGGTTTTGGTCCAGTCGCTTTTTCCGCCAGCGGCGAGTCGTAAGGCGCGCCGAGATTGATCCACTGGCGTATCTGCTCGATCTCTGCGTCGGAGAGTTTCGGAGCCTTGAATGGCATGTGTGGTTCGGCCGCATGAGTAATCAAGGCGATCAGATGACTGTCATCCGCCGAGTCCGTGACGAAGCCACTGGCTAGCAGGACTTCTCGTGAGGAGAGATCAAAATCTCCCTTGGTGGATTTTCCTCCGTGACAATCCAGACAATGCTTAGTCAACGTAGCTCTGACCGATGCCTTGAAAAGTGCAAGTCCCTTCTTCGCGCGTTCCGGATGATCGGGCGGAACGCTTCTCTGTTGTGGAGTGCCCGGAGTCGGAGGCGACTTTAACTCGTCGCCCGTTGCAATACTCGTCAGGCAGATCAGAAGAAGACAGGCTGCTGGCAGGCAGGACCGCATCGCAGAAACTCCTTGAGGCAGGAAAGTGCCGTCAGCGCAAGGGACACTGGCGGAAGATCAGTGGAGGGTTCATCATACCTCTGGTTTCATCGCAGGAACAGATACTCGCCGTATTCACGCGGAGGAAAGTGGTCCCATGACCGAAATTCGGGCCTCTGATCTTCGCGGGTTCCTTTCTCTGGCCCTGCCCTTCGCGTGCATGACGCTGGGTGTTTCATCTGCACGCTTGTTCGCGGAACCGCCCGACTTTTCTGTGTGAAGCAGAGACCGGGATCTGAGACAGATCGGCCTGCGCGAAAAATTCTCCGCCATTCCCTGTTGACATCTACTGTTCTAGCAGTAGATACTGTTTGCGCAGTACGTCTTTTTCAGGAGAGTCACGATGGGGAAAAAGAAAGCCCGGTATGTTGAACCGGCGGAGTTCGAACTTCAGATATTGGGAGTTCTGTGGGAACACGGTCCGGCAACGGTACGGCAGGTGATGGAATGGCTGTCAGATGGAAAAGAGCGAGCTTACACCTCCGTGCTCTCTGTCATGCAGGTCATGCAGAAGAAGGAACTGTTGAGTGTCGCCGACGAACGTGATGGACTGGCTCATATTTTCAAGCCCTTGGTTACACGTGAACAGGTGGCCGTACCGTTGCTGCAGGGACTGGTCCGCAAGATCTTCGGTGGCAGCACGAGAACAGCGATGCAGCATCTGTTGCACTCCGACAAAGTGGACCGCAGTGAAATCGATGCCATGCGAAAACTGCTGGACGATCTCGAAAACCGCTCAAAGTAGTTCACTATGGCGAGCGGCAGGGCGTCAGCCCTCCGAGTATCCGCAGTAATTCGTCGGTAGTCCTTTCACGCCATCTTATTGAGACGTTCCGTTTTTCGAATCTCAATAACCGTAGCAAAATCTATTGCTCGGAGGGCTGACGCCCAGCCGCTCGCCTGAATCGCATTTTTCGGACCACAATCATGCCAGACACCATCACACAGCTCAGCGAAACGCTGATTCGAGCGCTCGGTCACTCCCTGTGGCAGGCCGCGTTGATCAGCGGAATTGTCTGGCTCCTTCTCCGCACGCTGCCTGCGAAACACGCGGAGCGTCGTTACGCCATCGCGTTGGGCGGATTGGCAGGTATCGTCGCTGCCGCATTGGTTACGTGGTCCGTGTTGAGGCTGGATTCGACAGAATCCAACAGCTCTGCGATACAAAACAGTCGCTTCATGGAGCAGGCCGTTCGCTTTTCCGACTCACCTTCGACATCGCAGCCGTCTTCGCCAGCAGAGCCGCGCGCGGAAGTTGGGGAACTCGCCGACGCAGCATCATCGATCAACCGCAGCGGCCCGATCGTCGCTCGATGGCTGGCCGTGATCTGGCTGTGCGGCGCTGTTGTGATGTTGCTGCGAGGTCTCACCGGGTTCGTGATTGCTCGCCGCTGGCTTGTCGAATCTGCTGCGGTGGCCGAATCCGGTCTGCAGGAACTCACTGAGATCGTGAAAGAACTTAGCGGTCGACTCAAGCTGCGACGTATTGTCCGAATCGTGCTCAGCGATCGCATCGACACGCCGGCAGTGGTTGGCGTCATCTGGCCAGTGATCATGGTACCAGTATCGATGCTGACCGGAGTGCCTGCCGACCAATGGCGAATTATGATCGCTCATGAGCTCGCTCATATTCGTCGCTGGGATCCGATTGTCAGTCTGATTCAAGTGGTTGTCGAGTCACTGCTGTTTTTCAATCCGTTCGTCTGGTGGTTGAATCGCATCATCCGAGCCGAACGTGAAGCCTGCTGCGATGCTGTGGCCGCTCGCATCTGTGGGCAGCCGATGTCTGTTGCGAAGACTTTGGTTGACATGGCTGCGTCCATTCATCGGCCGTTGATCTCTTCGGCGATGGCCTTTGCGGAACCATCTCGTCAAGGTGAGTTGTTCGATCGAGTTCTTCGTCTCGTCCAGCCCGACCGTGCGCCGCAGTCGAAGATCTCATGGCTCAGCGTCACGGTCGTCATGGTGGCCCTTGCGGGAACGTTCCTTCTGCTTCAACGCGGAACCGACATTGCCGTACAAACGGCCGCCAACTGGATGTCGCCAAAGGAACGCGTCGAGAAACTCGTGCAGCTTGAAGCCGAACGAAATGGCAACTTCGTCCCGGCAAAGGCCGCCTCAGCGGATGGTTCAAGTGCATCCAATGATCCCAACGCTGGCAAGATCGCCGTGCATGTGATCGTCAGGACAGATGATGGCAGCAAGATCACGCCAAAGCTGACGCTGCACTATCAGTCACGTGCTGGAAGCAACACCAGCGGAGGTGCCCTCGACGGTCCAGATGCAGAAGACCAGGAGTACAAGAAGACTCACTACTTTCCTCCGTGCAAATTACTGATCGGAGCTTCCCATCCTGACTTCGCTGCCGTCAGTTCGTCGGTTGTTACGCTTATGCCGGAAGATAAGGAAAAGACCTTCGAGCTGATCCTGACCAGAGGCTCGACCCTTAACGCGGTGGTCACAAACGAACAGGGACAACCAGTCTCGCAGGCCGATGTGAAGTACAGCTCAGTGTTCGGGTTTGACGGCGGGTGGTCAGGAGGAGGCCCGCAGGAAGCCCGGACAGACGAGGCCGGTCGACTTCAACTTTCTCATATCGCGAATGTAACCTATTCCATCGAAGTCATGGCGAAAGGATACCAGCGACTACGGTTGAAAGAATCGCTGGAGCAAGCGGTGTCAACGAGTTCCACAGAGCCCTTCAAGCTTATACTCAAACCTGCACGCCCAGTGTCCGTCCAAGTTGTCGACAAGCAAAGCGATCGGCCGATTGCCAATGCAAAGCTTCGAGTCATCGTCCGCCAGTCGGACAAAGAGGGAATGAGCTTCGGATTCAGCCGTCGCTGGGAAACGTCCAGTGCCTGGTACGATTTCGCGGCCACGGACAGCCACGGACTGGCGGTGCTTGATCAGCTTGAAGACAACGCCGTCTACACCTTTGCGGTCGTCGCGGAAAACTATGGGGTTGGCGTTCTCGATGCGAAAGCAGGTGATCAGGAACACGCGATTTCTCTGAGCCCCGAAAAGAAGATTTCAGGACGTTTCACCGGTGATCTGCAGCAACTTCAAAAGTCGACGGATGTTGCAAAACCCGGATTTCAGGTTTCCGTCTGGTCGAGGATCGGGTTGTCGTCGCGGGATCTCACCGACAGCTACTGGATTCATGTTGATCCTTCGGGTCACTTCGAAATCGATCGTCTGACGCAGGGCGAACGACTGACACTGAGTCTTCCGAACGAAAAGAAGGAACTGCAGATTAAGGAATCAATGACGGAACTGGAGATTCCTCTTCAGCCAGTCGAGCCCGAATCCAGCACACCTGTTCGCGAGGTCGTGATTCGCCTGACCGGAACAGAACCTGACGCTCCTGCTCGGGGCACGGTGTTCGTTAACTGGAGCCATCCAACAGTTCGCAGGGATGAGCGCGCTGACTACAACTTGCCGATCACCTCCAACGAAGTCCGATTGAAGGTACCCGTGGGGGCTCTCCTGAATTTCCGGCAGGAAAGTCTGGCTGGATACCGAATTGACGATCAAAGCCAGATCTCGATTCTGCCTGGAGCGACACCATTGGTGATGGAAGCTCCCGTAACGGCGGTTGGTGGAGTCTACGGATCGATCAAGCGAGCTGACGGA
>CANHVD010000464.1 GCA_947463775.1 Planctomycetaceae bacterium
ATCACCAGCGATGGCACATACCGAGTGCTCTACTCTGAAGCAGAAAGTCAGTCGGCGACGCCGTTGATTTCTCCGGCCTTCAATGTCAAAACCTACGTGCGTCCGAAGTTGGAGCGGGTCGATGCGGTGATTACTCCGCCAGCCTGGGCCGGACGATCTCAGGAAACGATCGAAGATGTGATGCGAATCACAGTGACGGAAGGTTCCACGGTCACGCTGAAGCTGTATCTGAACAAACCCGTGGCTAAAGCCGAACTGCAGTCTCGGGATCTGACAACGATTGCGTTAACTCCATTGGCCACTCCGACATCGCCGACACAAAACGCTGGCGATGGGAAGTCAGCTGCTGAATCTGCGGTGACCTCGCAGCCTGCATCTGCGGTCATGGAAGCAACCATAGTCGTTACCGACAGCAATGTCTGGACAGTGCTGTTGGAGGATTCAGAAGGCCGCAAGCCGAAAGACGAAGAGCAGATCACGATCAAGGTTGTGTTCAATCAGCCAGCGAAGATCAAGCCAACATTCCCAGGGCGCGATACTAACGTTTCGCCGCTGCAGGAATTTCTTGTCGAAGCTCAGGCCAGCGACGATTTCAATCTGGTCGATTATGGCCTGCAGTTTGCTCTTTCGGGCGGAGAGACGAAAGAGTACTCTCTAAAGGCGCCGACAACAACACCTGTCGCGATTGATGTGGCTGTAAGCCCTGATGCAGCGAATCAGGCAACTCCGGTGGATGCTGAACCGCTGTTGGCGGCGACGTTGTCTCATGAGATTGAGATGGAAACTCTGAACGCGGCGCCGGATGATCTGGTGACTTATTCCTTCTGGGCGACGGATATTGCAGCGGATGGCACTGAGCGACGAAGTTACAGCGATCTTGTTTTCGCCGAAGTTCGTCGCTTTGAAGAAATCTTCCGGGAAGCTCAGCAAGGCGGAGATCAGCAGCAGCAACAACAACAGAATCAGCAACAACAGCAGCAAGGCAGCGCGGTTGATGGAGTGCTGAAGCTGCAGAAGGAGATCATTTCCGCCACATGGAATACGATCCGAGCAGAAGTCCCAAGTCGCAGGAACGGCACGTTTGCTCAGGATGTTGAGACGATTGCGGAGTCACAGGGAGAAGCGAAGAATCAGCTGCAGGCTGCGATGGAAGAGCTACAGAGTGATCCGAAGACGGCAGCTTTGGCGGCTCGCGCGATGGACGAAATGGCCGCGGCAAGGAGCAAGTTGCAGGATGTTAGTGCAGGCACCGAAGGGGCTCGTCTGGCCGATGCGATGACATCGGAGCAGGTCGTCGTGCAGACGTTGCTGAAACTGCGAGTTGCGGAAAATCAGGTTAGTCAGCAACAGCGAAGTCAGGGTGGAGGCGGTGGTGGTGGAAGCAGTGCGTCGCAGCAGCAGATGCAGCAGCTTGAACTTGATAATCAACGCAACCGATATGAGTCAGAGCAACAGGTTCAGAAGCAGCAGGAAGAGAAAACAGAAGAACAGCGACAGCAGTTGCAGGTCCTGAACCGACTGAAAGAACTTGCACGACGCCAGCAGATGGTCAATGATCGTCTGAAGCAGCTTGAGTCCGAACTTCGAGCCGCGACGACTCAAAAAGAACGCGAAGAGATCGAGCGTGAATTGAAGCGGCTGCGTGATGAACAGCGTGAAATGCTTCGCGATGTGGATGAGTTGAGCGAGCGAATGGAACAGGCTACGAGTCCTCAGAATGCACAATCATCCGAGATGAAACAGCAGATGGAGGAAGCTCGCGAGAATGTGCAACAAGCGTCTCGCGCAATGGATGAAGGTCGACTGGCCGAAGCAATCTCGGAGGGAACTCGGGCTGAGCGTCAGTTTGAAGATCTGAAAGAGGATTTTCGTAATCAGACGTCATCACAGTTTGAAGAATCTGTTCGCGATCTGCGAGAACAAGCGCGGGAGTTAGGTGATCGCCAGAAAGAACTCGCGCAGCAATTGACTGGGAACTCGGCCGAGGACGACAAGAGCAAGAAGCCGTCGCTGCGGTCGGAGCGAAATCGAGATCAATTGCAGAAGGAGTTTGGCGAGCAGAAAGATCGGCTTAATCGAGTCGTCGATCAAACGAAGCAGATGATTGAGCAGGCGGAACAAAGCGAGCCGTTGCTGTCGAACAAGTTGTACGACACGCTGCGTGAATTGAAAGATTCGAAGCCCGAGGAAGCTCTGGAAGCGACCGAGTTTCTGGCGGGGCGCGGCATGTGGTCGCAATCACAGGAAGCTGAGCAGGCTGCTCGCAAGGGGATTGAACAGCTTCAGAAGGGAATCGAGAACGCGGCGGACTCGGTACTGGGTAGCGAAGCCGAATCGTTGCGACGCGCACAGCGACAGTTGGAAGATGCGACTCAGAAACTGGCGAGCGAAGTTCAGAGCGCGACGGGAGAAGCCGCAGATTCTGAGACGGAGAATCGTCGACCAGGCCAAACTGGTAGTAAGAGCGAAAATGAATCCGGTGAGAAGCCAGGCGAAGAGTCAGAGGTATCTGAAGGAAAGAACGGAGAGCCCGGCAAGCGACCAGGGCAATCCGGTCAGCAGCAGCGATCTGGTCAGAAGGGCCAGGCCGGAGAGGGCTCGAAAGCCGGTGACGCACAGGAATCGTCTGAACAGAACCCAGCCAATGAATCAGAGCAGAAGGGTTCAGGTGGAGGTGGCCAGAGACAAAATGATGAGAAGCGAAGTGGACAGAAGGGCTCACAGGGGCAGAAAGGGTCCGGCCAGTCCGGTGAGGGCGAGCCTGGAGATGGAAAAGGCTCTGAAAATAATGAACCGCAGAGTGGTCAGCCTCAGGACGGACAACCACAAGAAGGTCAGCTGCAAGACGGAGAATCTCAAGGTGGCGGTGCCTCGCAAGGAAAGTCCGCTAATGGTTCAGCTCAAGGTGACCCTCAGGCTGGCTCTCAGCAGGAAAATGAAGATCAGCCTCAGTCTGGTGAGCCGTCGCAGAATCAGTCCGGTGGCAATCGAAATGGTCAGCGTCGCCAGTCGTCATTGATGGATGGCGGGCGAGAAAGCAACGGGGGAGCCGGAGGCAATAATGCTCCAGGGAAACCACTAACAGGCGAAGAATTTGGTGAGTGGTCTGATCAGTTGCGAGACATCGAAGAGATGCTGGAAGATCCGGAGCTGCGGAATCGAGTGGCTCAGGTTCGCGATCGGGCTCGTGCGATGCGATCGGAGTTCAAACGTCACGGCGAGATGCCTCAGTGGGATCTCGTGAAGTCGCAGTTGTTGGGCGAAATGCAGGCTCTTCAGCAGCGGATTAATCAGGAAGTTATGAAGCTGGAATCCGATCGGGCGATGGTCCCCATCGATCGAGAACCCGTGCCGGAAGAATTCGACAGTTTGGTTCAACGCTATTATGAGTTGCTCAGCCAGGAGCGGAACGAAGAGCCTGCAGCGGACTCAAAAGCGAAGCGATAACAGTGCCCGTCACTCAGTTGGTGACGAAAACGTAGGGTGGGACCAGCGAAGCGCCGGCCCACCGTCATGAACTGAAGAATGGTGGGCCGGCGCTCGCGATGCTCGCTGGTCCCACCCTACGAGAACAATTCGATGATGAACCCTTGTTGCTGAGGCTCTTTGCACCTCTCCGGACGGCTCGCACTGTTATGCATCAACATTCTGATGATCACAGCTACGCGACATCCCGATGATCAATCCGATCGCTGTAACGCTCACCAGCAAATTGGTTCCGCCGTAACTGATGAACGGGTGCGGCACTCCCTTCGGAGGAACGAGCCCTGTAACAACCGCGATGTTAGCCATCGCCTGCAGCACGAGCTGTAGCAGCAGTGTTGTGCCAAAGATCCACGCGAATGATGTGCGAGGCAGATGTTTCAGAGCCGCGCGGCCGGTCAGGAACAGAGCAACCCAGACGAAGCAGACTGTCATTGTGCCGAGCAGTCCCAATTCTTCCCCGATCACGGCAAATACGAAGTCGGTATTCGCTTCCGGCAGGTAGCTGAGCTTTTGCCATCCGCCTCCGATTCCTGTGCCCTTAAGTCCACCAGACCCGATCGAGAGAAGCGATTGACGCACCTGCCACGGAGCCTGGCTCAGATCCTGCCATGCGGCCATGAATCCTCGAATTCGCTCCATTTGATAGGGCTTAAGAATCAGCAGTGATGCGGCCGCCGGAATAAACAGCATCGCGCAGCCGATGAAGTATCTCAGCGGCCAGCCGCCGAGAAACAGGGCAAGAATGAATCCAGAGCCCAGAAAGACTGTTGCTCCCAGGTCAGGCTCAATGGCCACAAGCGGCAGGACCAGCAGCGGCATCAGTGTTGCGGGAACGGTGCTGAGCGAGAATCCAGCAGCCCGACGATTGCAAATGATTGTTGCGGCCATCAGTGGCAGAATGATGCGGCCCAGTTCAGAAGGCTGCAGAGATAATCCACCAAAACGCAGCCAGCGCTGAGCTCCATTGATACGACTGCCAATGCCGGGAACAAGCAGGATCGTAAGCAGAAAAACCAGTCCCCCAAACAACGTTGTGGAATTCTGTTGCAACCACGCGGTGCTGATGCGAGACGCGACGAAGCCGAATAACAATGAGACAGCAAGATAAGTCAGATGTTTGCTGAGAAACACGGCGTCCTGTTCGCTGGGACGAGAAGTCAGACTGGCGCTTTGCACCATCTGAACTCCGATGCAGATCAGCACGCCCACAAGTCCGATCATCAGGCGTCGCAGGTTGTCGCGTTCGACGGACTCACTGATGACTGGTGACGTCAGGATTTTTTCCGCAGTCTGAAATTCCGTGATGTTGTTCATAACAACTTGACCGGCTCGATTGCGAAAACGTGAAACGGTTCTTAAGCTCCCCGCTCGACGGAGCGAAACGCTGGTGAGCATGTCTCACGCGGCGTTGGACACGGAAGTCCTTTCACTCATTTTCGGCATCGGACTGCGTGCTGAAGCAGAGTTTGCTTTGGAAGCATCAGACGATCACAACAGTTGCAGCACAGACTCCTGTTGTATTGGCTCCAGAAGATTCTTTATGTGGATTGCCACGCGCGAAGAAATGCATCGTACAGTCTTACGGATTGAACGACTCCAGTAACCTGCAGAACGCTGAGGGATCGTAGCGATTGTTCCCGCGCGAAAGCTGTGCGGCGTGGAGTCGAGTCGCGAAGAATAGACGCAGGCCACTTCGACTTTCAAAATGGCAATTACTGATCGACTGTTTGCGTCGTTTTTGCGCCAGTGGCTGAACTTTGATTCTGAAGACTCAAGA
>CANHVD010000465.1 GCA_947463775.1 Planctomycetaceae bacterium
TTGATGCTGACTGCGAGGCCTCAATGCTGTCGCCGGTCTCAAACTGTTGCGGCCGGTCTGCTGTTGTGGCCGATCTCCTGACCATTGGTGTCTGTACAAATCCCGTAATAGCTTGAGTAGTCAGGAGGCAGTTTGGCCGAGCGAGCGGAGTCGATTGATTCCGTTGATCTCCCATTTGTTCGCATTTGTGTTGTTGGTTCAATCGTCAAGCTGAGGACGCAATTTGAATCAATAGAGCGTGGCTTTAGTCTCGGGTGGATCGCTTCCCTGGTGCGGCGCAGTTCTGTGGGTGAGCGTTCTGGAAATGCCACCGGGATCACGGCGACAGTCCAAAATTGCCACAACATCAACCTTCTCACCGTTGACCTTATAGTACACAGCATTAGGAAATCTCCTGGCCAGCATGCGATGCGCCCCGAACACGACCTCATGGCCGCCAGCGACCGTTTCAAGATAGGCCAAGTGCGAGAATATGGCATCAGAGAATTGCTCACCGAGCCCACGCCCCTGCCGTTCGTAGAACCATGCTGCCTCGACTAAATCGGAAATCGCCTCAGTTCGGAGTTCTACGTGCATCGATCGCCTCTCGAACAGCCTGTCTTGCCTTGTTGAGTGGCACGGAATCACTGGACATCGGAGTTGCAAGGCGATCTGCAACGACAGCCTCGTGCCAAGCCGGTGAAGGAAACGAAACTGGTTCAGCGGATAACTCACGCCAAATCAATTCCATCGCAGCGATCTTTTCCTGAAAAGATAGACCTTCGATCATGGTTTCGAGAGTCATTTACGTTCTCCTTTTTGCACGAGACTATGCTGGGGCGAAATCAAACGCAATAAAATCGGCGACGCGGCGTTGAGTTCGGCTTAAGGCTGGTTGCAGACGGTGGAAGATTGACGGCACGGGATAGCTCTGAAGTAGTAGATGTTGCGGGCTGAAATATCGTGCCATATCTCTACGGCTGCCGGAAGATCTCGCCTTCTTTCATCACGAAAACGACATGCTTCATCACACTAATATCCTCCAGAGGATTTCCTGAGACCGCAACAACGTCGGCCAGTTTGTTGGGCTCAAGTGTTCCCAGTTTGTCCTCGACACGCAGCAATCGAGACGCCTCAATTGTTGCGCATTGGATGGCTTTCATGGGAGGCATGCCACCTTCAACCATCAATTCAAACTCATGAGCATTCTCACCGTGAGTTGATACTCCGCTATCCGTGCCGAAGGCGATCTTGACGCCAGCTTTGTAGGCTTTCGCAAATGTCTGCTTGATCGCCGGGCCGATTGCGGCCGCTTTGGGACGAACAACTTCAGGGAAATATCCGGGCTCAGCGGCCTTCTTTGCGACCCATTCTCCCGCCATATTGGTCGGAACCCAATAGGTTCCTCGCTCTTTCATCAGTTCCATAATCTCGTCGGTCATATACGTGCCGTGTTCGATGGAATTCACGCCAGCCAATACCGCTCGCTTCATGCCTTCGGCCCCGTGAGCATGAACGGTCACAACCATGTCGTAGTCACGAGCCGTCTCAACTATGGCCTCCAACTCTTCTTTGGTGAACTGCGGATTCTGACCATTCGCCGCGAGACTCAGAATCCCGCCGGTCGCAGTCAGCTTGATCAAATCTGCTCCTTCTTTGTAACGCAAACGAACGGCTTTGCGAGCATCGTCGACGCCGTTGATGACGCCTTCCGTCGGACCGGCATCGCGGCGGAAATCACCCTGCAAGCCGTTTGTTGGATCGGCATGACCTCCCGTTGTGGCGATGGATTTTCCCGCTGTGTAAATCCGAGGCCCGACGATCCAGCCTTCCGTAATGGCTCGACGCAGCGATACGGAGTTGATGCCGTTGTCGCCCAGTTCTCGCACTGTTGTGAATCCGGCCATCAGCGTAGCGCGAGCGAACATGGTGGATCGCAGAGCATAGTCCGACTCTTCCATGAAGAACTTTTCGGTGTACGCCTCTTTGGAGTGCTGGCCGATGAGATGCGTGTGCATGTCCATCAGGCCGGGCATGACCGTGAGTTGGCTGAGATCAATCAGGCGATCGCCATCGGCCGGATTGATGAATCCCTTCACCACTTCGGTAATCTTTCCATCCTCGATGACGATGGACATCTCAGTCTGCAACTCATCACTGCGGCCATCGATTAATCGTCCGGCATGAATAATGGTCGCAGCAGGCAGCGTTTCACACAGAACAATGGTCGCACCGATTAACGCAGCACAAGCAATTCTCATCGCAGAGTTCCCCCAAGGTTCAGGATTGAAGTGGGCGACGGGATTCTGCTGAACTCAGTCTGCGATTGGAAGCGACGCGTTTCAAAGCTCCTGCAGAAAGGCGTGCTTCATCCGATTGTGGCTCCTTGAGAGTTTTGGCACCAAATGGGCCACTTCTTCACGTTCTTTGTCTTCAACTTCATGCTCCAGCAACTCCAGTTGCTCACGAATCAGTCGAGCTTTCCAGCGATGGTAGTCGCTGAGTTCACCATGTCGCAGATAGGCTCCGACCTCAAGTTTGCGAGTCCAGTCGTCGTAGCGCTCGGCCCAGTACTTTGTCTCGGTATGATTCATTGCCAGCGCGCCGCTCAGAGCACTGATTTTGGCGTCTACCATCGCCTCCAGACATTCGTCGGGAGCAGGATAGTACGCAAAGCAGCCAACGATGCTGAAGGCGACCAGGCCAGCGAGCGAAAGAAAGCCGAGTACCGGGCCGGGGACGATGATATCACCTCGACGAGGAGCCGAAGCCGGGACTTCTGACTCCAGCCAGCGTTCCAGTTTTGATGCTCGATCAACCAGTCGAAGAGCAACTCCGAATCCGATCAAACCGCCAAACAGCCAAAGGTTCCGCCATTCAAATGGATTGATATCACGTTGCAGTTTCTGGCTGACAAGTTGAAGCCAGGAAGCTCCAGAGGCGTTAGTGAACGGCTGGCAATAAATATCGAAGGCATGGGTATGATTAGCTGGTTCGATGTCTCGAGGAAACAAGGGTTTATCGACGCTGTAGGCGAGCGCCAACACGATGCCCAGCAGCAGGACCATCCACGTGGTACCTTTCCGCATTCCGTATTCGCGGTAGAGCCATATGACGATGCCCATGTTCATGCCAGCTCCAAGGACCAGCAATACGAAGGCGGCTCCGACGGAATTTGCATGCTGAAACATCATGCCCAGTTGCGACATCGCCAACATGGGGGTGGCATATACAGGTATCGCGATGGCAGCCATGTACAAGGGAGCCAGCTCATTGTCATGGTTGAATGTATGTTGCAGGCTGTTGGCCGGGATGATCGCCCCCAGCAAGCCAACTCCGACGAGCCCGATCAGGATATACATCAGCGAACCTGAAGTCGCTTCTCTTCCTGCAGCTGTCGCTACGGCCAGCATGCGTCGATAGCCATAGGCCACAGGCTTTTCTTCGACCATCGGCAATGCTGAATCGGGAAACAGACTATCCCAGATGATCCCAATCACGGTCACGATCACTAATGAGCAACCAGCGAACGACAGGATTGCAATCGGCTCTGACAACGTCAGCCCGTACAAAAGTGACAACGGATTGAACAATGGCCCTGACATCGCAAAGGCAAGAATCGTTCCACCTCGGATACCGGCCCGCCGGAGTTCCCGAATTACAGGAATGACACCCAGCGAACAGACCGGCAGCAACATCCCGATCACCCACGCCCGAAACAAAGCGGAGCGAGTGCCTTCGCCAAACAATCGGCGAGTTGCCTCGTAGCCGAAGAAGCGTCGCAGAATTGCGGCAATTGCAAAACCACACAGGATGAAGGGCGACGCCTGCACGAGGCTGCTGGTAAATCTGACCGCGAATCCCCAGAACATCATTTCCGCCATGATTACATCGGCTCCGTGGAAGTCTGTGATTTGGAAACAAGAGCCTTCAGCTCTTCCAGAAGTTTTGGAATCGTTGACTGATCAACGGGCGTAGTGCCATCACCCTGCTTCGTGAATCCGAGCGCGATACTGAGCCGCGTTCCAGCCGAGACCGCAGCTTCAAAATCCTGCTTTCGCAGCTCACTGTCGGCAGCAAGCTCTGGAATCCAGCCAAGGATATCGATCAACTCCTGTCGCGCAGTGGCTGACGGAGCGGCATCCGCAGATCCTTCACCGGAACCAGACGCCAGTGTCTGTTGAGCAATCCGCTTCTCCAATTGTTCCACAAGAGCCGAATAGTCGACCGGCTTGTGCGCTGGCACAAAGTGTTCCAGATGTTCATCTTCATGATGATCGTCATGCGAACCACAGCCGACGATCGCAACCGACAATCCCAACCATGCCATTAAATGAAGCATGCGATTCAACTTGTGGACCAAGCTCTGCTCGACGCTGCGTTGCGGCGAAATCTGTGCGTGCATTGGCAGCTCTAAATCGTTGACCATGGGAAACCTCATTTATAGATAATCAACGCCGGACTATTCCTGATACTTCGGAACGGCGACGCGACTCAGAATTTCTTCGATCACAGTTTGCGCTTCCGCCGGCTCAAGACCCAGCCGAACACTCAGCACAGGATAGGCGACGTCCTGCACGTCATCTGGTGTGACAAAATTCCGTCCGGCCAGCCAGGCATAGGACTGAGCAACTCGCTGCCACGTCAATAATCCGCGAGGACTCAAGCCCAAAGCAATGCTGGAATGACTGCGAGTTTCATGTCCCAGTCTCACCAGGTAATCCTGAACATTGTGAGCCACCGACAACGCTGCAACTTGCGACTGAATGCTGCTGAGCGTAGAAGCATCAAGCACGGGATGCTGATCAACAGCCTGATCCATGCCGCCAACAGCATCCTGCAGCATCTGCAGTTCGTCGGCATGCTCCGGATAACCGACACTCAATTTCATGGCGAAACGATCCAGCTGCGCTTCCGGCAATGGATAAGTGCCATGCTGGTCGACGGGATTCTGGGTCGCGATGACAAAGAACTGACGACTGAGAGGGAATCTCTGATTGTCTACAGTGACTTGTCTCTCGGCCATCGCCTCCAGCAAGGCACTCTGCGTGCGCGGTGTTGCGCGGTTGATTTCATCGGCAAGCAGAATATCCGCAAAGACCGGCCCGCTACGGAATTCGAACTCACGAGTGCTCTGGTTAAAGATATTGAATCCAGTGATATCGCTGGGGAGCAAGTCCGGCGTACACTGGCAGCGAGCAAACCGGCCGCCAAGTCCAGAAGCCAGTGCTTTGGCCAGCGTCGTTTTTCCCAGCCCCGGCTTGTCTTCCAAAAGCAA
>CANHVD010000466.1 GCA_947463775.1 Planctomycetaceae bacterium
AAACGATTCGGTACCCCGGAGCCCTATGAAGCTTATTCTCTGCAATGGGCCGCATCGAATGCGGGCAAGGCGCCTCACGCGTTTCATTGCCCGTCACCGATCGCACAGACTCAGTCGTATGCTTTTCACTTCAATGCGGAAGCACTGGCCGGCTGGCTTCGGGAGATCGCTCTGCGAAACGGAGTCAACGAAATCTCCGGGGCTGTGCGAGACGCTGAGTTCGCCGAGAACGGAGATGTCAGTGCCGTGAGACTGTTCGCCGGGGAAAGAGTTGAAGGTGACCTCTTCGTGGATTGTTCCGGCTTTCAGTCCGTGCTGATGAATAAGGCTCTGGGAGATCCATTCGAGAGTTGGAGCAGCTATTTGCTCTGTGATCGTGCCGTAGCTTTCAAGATTCCGGCTGAAGGTTCTGTGCCACCGTATACGAAGTCCCATGCTCTGTCGGCAGGCTGGGCCTGGCATATTCCACTGGCCTCGCATCTGGGATTGGGATATGTCTACAGTTCACAGTTCATTTCCGATGAAGCTGCCTGGGAAGAACTACGGCAGCACGCGCAACTCAATCCAGGTGCAGGACAGGAACCACGCTTCCTGAAGATGCGCGTCGGTCGTCAGCAGTCGTTCTGGAAACAGAATGTGGTTGCCATTGGGCTTTCAGCCGGTTTCCTGGAACCGCTGGAGTCCAGCGGCATTCATCTAAGTCAGGTCGGAATCGAACTGCTACTGAAGAGTTTTCCGTCCGGCCGCAACGTGGACTCGTTGCGTGATTATTACAACCAGCGTATGGCATCGATCTACGATGAAGTCCGCGACTTTGTGCAGATGCACTATCGGCTCAGTCGACGCGCGGACAGCGCATTCTGGATTGCTGCGCGAGAAGCGGAGATTTCCGGTGACTTGAAACGACGGCTTAATCTATACGATGAAGTCGGGATGCTGGACAATTTGCAGGCAGAAGCATTTACTGAGACCAGCTACTTCCATCTACTGACTGGAAACAAACGCCTGCCGCGGCGAGCCCCTGCCCTTGCGGCTTCGGCTGATCCGCATATGGTTCATTCAATATTGGCTTCGATCAAAGCACAGAATGACCAAGCTCTCCGCGATCTGCCGCCGCATGAGGAGTTGCTGCGGCGGATTCATCGGATTCAGCTTGCCAGGGCCTCCTGAGGGCAATGCCACAAAGAGGGCTATTGTGGTGAGAGCCCTCAGCCCTGCTTTGGAGCTTCTTCGGGTTTTGACTCAGCAGGTTTTTTGACGACCGGCGGCAGTTCTTTGCCTTCTGCGATGAACTTCATGGACACTGAATTAACGCAGTGGCGAGTGTCTTTATCTGTGAAGCCCTCGCCCACAAAGACGTGACCCAGGTGACCGCCACAGTTCTTACAGGTGATCTCCGTGCGTTGGCCATCTTCGTCCGGAGTTTCTTCAACAGCGCCTTCGATCTTGTCATCGAAACTTGGCCATCCGCAATGACTGCTGAATTTGTCATCGGATTTGTACAGCGCTGCATTGCAGCGACGGCAGATGTAGGTTCCGGGATCTTTCAGGTCGGTATACTCACCGACAAAAGCTCGCTCGGTGCCTTTTTCAAGGATCACGTACTTTTCAAAATTGGTCAGCTCGTTGTATTCCGTTGGGGCTGGCTCTGGGGGCATTTCGTTGGCTTTCTGTTCGGATGGGTCCGCCGGTTCACTGGCTTTGGTCGTGTCCGGCTGAACAACTGCGGATGAGATGGTCTCCACCGCATTCGGCTCAGGCCCTTCAGCACATCCGCTGAACGGTATCGCCAAAGCCGCAACGAGCATGAAACGATTAACAGACTTCATTCTTCCTGCTCCTCGAATGACAGAGGGCACGCTGTTTGCGTGCCCTCCAGCTAACCAATACGGTCCGACGAAGATCAATGCTTGATCGGCGTCAGCATCACGGACATCATCTTGCCGCTTTCCATCCGCGGTGCTTGTTCTACAGTTGCGATATCTTCCAGCTTCTTCACGACTTCCTGAAGCATTTCCATACCACGCTCATGGTGCGCGTTTTCGCGTCCTTTGAACATGACGTTAATTTTGACTTTGTCACGTCGTGACAGAAAGTCGCGAGCCTGTCGGATCTTGACATCAATGTCGTTTTGTCCGGTCTTTGCACGCAGACGCAGTTGTTTCAGCTGTGTCTTATGTTGCTTTGGACCGCTGGACTTCTTCTGTCGTTCATAAATCACTTTGCCGTAATTCATGATACGGCAAACGGGAGGACGGGCTTCCGGGCTTACCTCAACCAGGTCTAAACCTTCATCCTGGGCCATCCGCAGTGCAACTGCGGTTTCCATTTCACCTAGCATTTCCCCGGTCGCACTTACAACTCGAATTGGAGAAATGCGAATCCGCTCATTCATGCGCGGAAGATTGCTCTGCGGGGGAGCTGCTGCTGGACGAGATCGTTTAATGATTACCTCCGGAAAGAACAAATCGATCAGACTCAAAGACCTGACATTGGTCATTCAGTTGAAAACAGCAGAGGGAATCTCACGGTATTCCGTGGTGTCTCACTCCGCACCTCGTTTTTTGCCATAAAGCTCCAAAAAAAGCCAGCGTTTTTGAGCCCATCCTCCAGGAAACTCTCCAGACACCCGGGGTTTTCCTGCTTGCGGTCTCCGAGGATTGCCCGAATCGCTGTTTTTGAGCCGAATCTGAGCCAATTCCCAGCTCCACGACAAATGATTTGAGTGGGAGGGAACTGGCGTGCAGGCCACCAATCGACGCCTCTGAGGGCTGATCGCGATGACTTCTTCATTTGGCTGGACTGTTTGTCTGCCTGAAGGCATAACACGCTCAACCTGCAGTTAATAGTCGGCGGGCAGTGTTTTGCACGCTCGCTGATTCACTCGCGAACTCTTCGGATGGGATCTTAATGATGGCCTCTTTTTCTGCATCGCTCTTCAGCCGCCTGGTTGCTGTCATGGCGCTGATGCTTTGCTTCAGCAATAGTGTACTCGCTGGAAACTGGGGCCATTGGCGTGGTCCATCGGGAAATGGGGCGGCTCCGGATGCTGCACCGCCGACGGAATGGAGCAATACAAAGAATGTGAAGTGGAAGATTGCTTTGCCCGGACGAGGTTCCTCGTCACCGGTGATCTGGGATCAGCAGGTTTTTGTGACAAGCGCGGTTCCGTCTGCGAAAGCGACTGGCGGGAAGTTGCCGAATCTGGAATTCAAACTGCTGTGTTACAACCGTGCTGACGGAAAGTTGCTCTGGGAAAAGACCGCTGTCGTTTCCGTGCCGCACCAGGAGACACATTCGACCAACGGGTTTGCGTCGGCTTCTCCATGTACCGATGGCGAACATGTCTATGCTCATTTCGGTTCAAGAGGTCTCTACTGCTATACGATGAAAGGTGATCTCGTCTGGAAGCGGGATGATTTCGGTCTGATGAATACTCGCAACAGCTTCGGAGAAGGAAGTTCTCCAACGCTCGCGGGCAACAAGATCATCGTGCCGTGGGACCATGAGGGACCATCTGCCGTCTTCGCCCTTGATAAGCTCACCGGGAAGACATTGTGGAAGACCGATCGTGATGAGCCAACTTGCTGGTCTACGCCACTGGTTGTCGAATTCGAAGGCAAGCAGCAAGTCATTATGAATGGTCAGACGTGTGCTCGTAGCTACGATCTGGAAACCGGAAAAGAGCTTTGGCGCTGTGCAGGGCAAACGGAACGTCCGTGTGCTTCGCCGGTCGCAGAGAACGGACTTGTGTATGTTGGAAGTGGACATCGTGGATCGTTCCTCGGAGCATTCCGTTTGGACGGTCAGGGCGATATCAAAGGCAGCGACAAAGTTGTCTGGACGATTGATCATGACACGCCGGATATTGCTTCTTTGCTGCTCACGTCGGGACGCATTTATTTCCACAAAGGCAAGAACGGTCAGTTGTCGTGTGTGGATGCGGTTACCGGCAAGCCTTTTTATACGGCCGAACGAATTCCGGGGCTGGATTCCATCTATGCGTCACCGGTTGCAGCCGGTGGTCATGTCTATCTGACTTCGCGAGCAGGCACGACGGTTGTGATTTCTGACGCGGCGGAGTTGAACATTGTTGCAACGAATAATGTTGAAGAGACCGTTGACGCAACTCCGGCCCCGGTGGACAACGAACTGTTTATTCGCGGCGAGAAGCACCTGTTCTGCATCGCTGCGGAATAGCGTTCCTAACATCGAAAATGTCAAACTTCGCGGACCACGAGCATGTCTGGATTGACGGCTGGTGGTCTTTTTTATTCTGTCTCCAGCATCGCCAGAAACTCATCTTCTGTCAGCACCTTGACTCCCAGCTCCTGAGCTTTGGTGAGCTTGCTTCCCGCCGCCTCGCCCGCGACGACGTAATCTGTCTTCTTCGAAACACTGCCGCTGGCTTTGCCGCCGTGATCGCGGATGAGTTGTTCAATCTCATCACGTTTCAGGCGAACCATGGTGCCCGTCACAACAAGCGTTTTCCCCGCCAGTTTCGCTCCGTCACCGCTTGTCGTGATGCTGGATCGCTCAACGGCGTGGCCCATGTTAAGGCCCAGTTCCGTCAGCTCCTGGACGAGAACTTTGCCGTAGTCAGAATGAAAAAATTGCACGACGGACGCGGCAATGACTTCGCCGATTTCATCAACCTTCGAAAGTGACTCTTCTGTCTGAACGGCAATTTCCTGCATCGTGCCGAAGGCTCGTTCCAGCGTTCGCGCGTTCGTCTGGCCAACGTGGCGAATGTTCATTCCGGTTAACAGCCTCCACAGCGGCTGTTGCCTCGAAAGCTCCAGTCCGGACAAAAGCTTGTCGATCGATTTTTCTCCGAGACGATCAAGGTTCAACAATTCGTCGCGACGACTGCTCAGCCGATAAAGTGACGGGATGCCATCAACAAGCTTCGCGGCAAGCAATTGTTCAACCAGCTTTTCTCCCAGGCCATCAATGTTCATCGCTGGCCGTGATGCAAAGAAAATCAGTGTCTCACGCAATTGAGCTGGACAGGCAGGATTCTGACAGCGAATGTAGACGCCGCCCTCATCCTTTAGTACATCCGATTTGCATTCCGGGCATTCAGTTGGGAATACGAACGGTTGCTCATGTCCTGTCCGAGCGGACTCGTTGACACGCATCACGTGAGGAATAATCTTGCCGGCTTTTTCCACGACAACCGTGTCGCCGATCCGGATACCCAGACGGTCAAGTTCCTCAGAATTATGCAGGCTCGCGCGGGAGAC